>JAPKAJ010000401.1 GCA_028825345.1 Arenicellales bacterium
AGCAGACTTCGGCCGAGTCGATATCCCGGGCCGGGCAGTTCTACAGTGCAATCGGTATGCGACCACTGCACGTGCGCCGTGAAATCGAGGCCTATATTGCCGACCGGTTGCAGGAATCGCTGTACCGCGAGGCATTGCATTTAATCGATGAGGGTGTCGCAACCGTAGCGGAAATTGACGCGGCCGTGACAGGTGGCCCGGGCCTGCGCTGGGCGTTTATGGGTACATTTCTCGCCTGGCATCTGGGCGGCGGCCCGGGCGGTATGCGCCACACGATCGAGCAGTTTGGACCGGCGCTGAAATTACCCTGGTCGCACATGAAGGCGCCTGAATTGACCGATGAACTCAAGCAGCGGATCGTAGAAGGGTGCGAGGTGGAATCCGGGACGCGCGATTTCGCTGATATGGAGCGCCGCCGAGACCGTTGCCTGGTCGAGATTCAAAAAGTCCTGCGCGAGCATTGGTACCCGCCCAGCGAGGATGGCTGGCCAAAGATGGGTTGAGTGAGGCTGGGTAAACCTCAAGTTGGCACAACACACTGACAATACATAAATGATACGAAGGAGTAGAAAAAATGGCGATAAATAGCAACGTAGTGGTGACCTGCGCTGTCACCGGGGCCGGCGATACGGTCGATAAGCATCCTGCGATTCCGGTAACACCGGAGCAAATTGCGACTTCAGCTATTGAGGCGGCAGACGCCGGGGCAGCGATCGTGCACCTGCATGTGCGTGACCCGCAGACCGGGAAAGGCAGTCGCGATATTGCACTGTTCAAGGATGTAGTCGAGCGGGTCAGAAACAGTGGACGCAATGTACTGATCAACCTGACGGCTGGAATGGGAGGTGATCTGATTGTTGATGACGATAACCCGCAGGTGCCGGCAGAGGGCACCGACCTGATCACTGCCGAGCAGCGCATGGCGCACGTTGAACTGTTGCGTCCGGATATCGCCACACTGGACTGTGGCACGATCAATTTCGATAACGCCAACTATGTTTACGTGCAAACGCCCAATATGCTGCGTACTATGGCTACTCGTTATGCCGAGATTGGTGTCAAGCCCGAGATGGAGGTGTTTGACCTGGGGCATTTGCGTTTTGCTAACCAGATGGTCGCTGAGGGCCTGATCAAGGGGCCAGCCATGTACCAGATCTGCCTCGGTATACCCTGGGGGGCCGGTGCCGATCCTGCGACCATGAATGCCATGGTCAATCAATTGCCAAGCGATGTTTTCTGGTCAGGTTTTGGCATCAGCCGTACACAGATGCCGATGGTAGCGCAGGCAATGTTGCTGGGGGGCAATGCCCGGGTCGGATTGGAGGATAACCTTTACCTGGAAAAGGGGGTTCCAGCCAGTAACGCGCAACTGGTTGAAAAAGCCGTCCGGATTATTGGCGACCTCGGTGGCCGGGTGTGTGATGCCGACGAGACACGCGAGAAACTTGGTATCTCTTAAAACTTAAAACGGATCTATCTCGCGCACTGTGCGCGAGATAGATTATCGTGAAAGGCCAACGGCAGGCCTATTGTTCGGCGTCAGTTCTTTGCGAACTCGGGCATCACCTCGTTGATGAAGAGTGCCAGCGAGCGTTTCTGTTCTTTCAGTCCCAATCCGAGACTGGCATAGTAAGTGAACTGATCGACACCCAGTTCGTCGTAAAGCCGCAGCTTCTTAATAACTTCTTCTGGTGTGCCAAACATCAGGTGCTCGTGCAGCATCTTCGGGTCGTATTCATCCCGGTTCTCCAGGACGGACAAATCAACCATCGCTGGGAAACCGTTGTCGACGCCGCCGGCGTTTTTGAACAGGTTCTCAAACTGACCTAACTGGCGCATGGCCGCCTCCACAGGCATCATCCAGTCGTCCTCGTTGTCATAGACGCAGGTATGGCGCATGGTCGCGAATATGGGTCGATTGTTACCCGGGTTTTCTTCCAGTGCTGTCTGTAATCGACCCAGGTAAGTCTCAAGCTCGCTTATAGGCCGGGTCAGCGGCCAGGACATAATGTTGCACTGCTGCTTGACTGCATAGTCGTAGGTGATCGGCGCTCTGGCGGCTACCCAGATTGGCGGGTGGGGTTGCTGCACAGGTTTGGGCACCGAGGTGGATTCAGGAAAGCGCCAGAATTCACCTTCGTGGGCG
>JAPKAJ010000402.1 GCA_028825345.1 Arenicellales bacterium
AACTCAAACACCCCGACCGGACCGTTCCAGACTACAGTTCCGGCGTCTTGCATCATCTGCGCGAAACGCTTGGCAGTCTGCGGCCCGATATCAAAAATCATGTCGTCTTCAGAGACTTCAGCGACCAGTTTGATCGTCGCTGGTGCATCTGCGGCAAAAGCTTTTCCTACCACCACATCGGTCGGCACCGGAATCTCACTACCGCGAGCCGTCGCATCGTCCATGAGTTTTCTGGCTTGCCCTATGAGGCTTGCCTCAACCAGGGACTTGCCAATGGGAAATCCAGCTGCCGCAATAAAGGTATTGGCGATACCCCCACCCGGAATCAGTTGGTCAACGACCGTCGCTAACGATTCGAGTACCGTGAGTTTGGTCGATACTTTGGCGCCACCCACAATCGCCACCATGGGCCGGGCTGGATTATTCAGGGCCTTGCCCAAAGCATCAAGCTCAGCCGCCAACAGCGGTCCAGCGCAAGCGATCGGCGCAAAACAGGCCACACCATGGGTAGAGGCCTGGGCTCGGTGCGCTGTACCGAAAGCATCCATCACAAAGATATCGCACAGTGCCGCCATTTTTCGTGACAAAGACTCATCATTAGCCTTCTCACCGGCGTTGAACCGCACGTTCTCACAAAGCACGACCTCGCCCTCGCCTACATCGACCCCGTCGAGCCAATCGCAAATCAAGCGTACTGGCTGCCCCAGCAACGTACCCAGATGCTGTGCGATCGGCGCCAGGGAATAAGTTGGATCAACCTCGCCCTCGATTGGTCGACCAAGGTGTGACATCAACATAACGCGACCGCCCGCTGTAAGTCCTGCCTGGATCGTGGGCAGTGATGCCCGAATGCGGGCATCACTTGTCACCACGCCATTGGTAACCGGGACATTCAAATCTTCGCGAATCAGGATACGCTGTCCAGCGAGATCCTGATCTGTCATCTTTAATAGTTTCATGCTACTGACTTACGATCAGCGAATTGAGCTGGAACCACGGCCCAGCCGCTTTTGTCGATCCTACCCTGCCGCGTTGGCCGATTGTCTGATCTTAGAGAAGATCAAGCAACATTCATCAGGGCCACACAGGTATCCAACATACGGTTGGAGAATCCCCACTCGTTGTCATACCAGGAGCAGACCTTCACCGTCTTACCGTTGACCACTCGAGTCATAGATTCATCGTAGGTAGATGAGGCCGGGCAGTGGTTGAAGTCCACCGATACCAACGGTTTATCGTTGTAATCCAAGATGCCCTTCAAAGCGCCATTGGACGCATCACGCATGATCTGGTGAATCTCATCAACCGAAGTCTCCCGCGCTGCCTCAAAGGTCAGATCCACCATGGACACATTAATGGTGGGTACGCGGATGGCAAAGCCGTCCAGTTTGCCGTTCAACTCGGGTAAAACCAGGCCAACCGCAGCGGCTGCACCCGTCTTGGTCATGATCATCGATTGCGTAGCCGAGCGTGCCCGGCGCAGATCAGAATGGTAAACGTCACTCAGCACCTGATCGTTAGTGTAAGCATGGATCGTCGTCATCAACCCACCCACCAAACCAATGGTATCGTGTAGCGGCTTGACCAGCGGTGCCAGACAGTTGGTGGTGCACGAAGCGTTCGAGATCACCGTGTCACTGGCCTTAAGTACATCATGGTTGACGCCATAGACAATCGTTGCGTCCACGTCTTTACCGCCCGGTGCCGAGATGATCACTTTCTTGGCCCCACCTGCCAGGTGCGCGCTGGCCTTTTCTTTGCTGGTAAAAAAACCGGTGCATTCCATAACCACGTCGACGCCAAGGTCTCCCCAGGGAAGTTTGGCGGGATCGCGCTCGGCCAAGACCTTGACTCGCTTACCGCCGACCACAAAACAATCATCATCGACACTGACGTCTTCACCGAAACGGCCATGAGCGGTGTCATACTGCAATAGATGCGCATTCGTTGCTGCGTCACCCAGATCATTGACGGCAACGACTTCGAAGCGACCCTGCTGGCCCGATTCGAACATCGCCCGAAACACATTGCGGCCAATCCGACCGAAACCATTGATTGCTACTTTGATCGCCATGGGCTGATCTCCTTACAGTTTAAGAATGAAAAATTGCATTGGGCCCGCAGCATGTTGGCAGACGGC
>JAPKAJ010000089.1 GCA_028825345.1 Arenicellales bacterium
GTCGTATCGAAGGAGGTGTTTTTTTTCCAACCGCGGGTTTTGTCAGTGACCCCCAGTTGGCCGCACAAAATATTCAAGTGGCAGCAACGGCGCGAGGGGCTAAGTTTTTATTTAACCGCGAGGTAACGGCCATACCGGTGAGCGCCAACCGGGTGGGGGGTGTGACCCTTGACGACGGCACTACGATTAGCGCTCCGGTTGTGGTTAATGTGGCCGGCCCGCACTCGTCCAAAGTGAACCGAATGATCGGGGCCGATGTAGATATGAAAATTACCACGCGCGCTTTGCGCCAGGAGGTTGCGCATGTGCCCGCGCCGCAAGGTCTTGATTTTGAGAGCTCTAAATTGGTGATATCAGATAATGATATTGGGGTGTATTGCCGCCCGGAAACAGGCAATTTTGTGCTTGCCGGCAGTGAGGATCCTGAGTGTGATCCGCATGAGTGGGTGGATCCGGATGATTTCAGCCGTGATTTCACCGAGCAGGCGACTACCCAGGCGTTGCGGCTCGCTCAGCGGATGTCAGGGCTGAAAGTGCCGACTCGCATGCGCGGCGTGGTCGATCTTTACGATGTGACCGAAGACTGGCTGCCGATTTACGATCGCTCAGCGGTTGATGGCTTTTATATGGCCTGCGGATCCAGCGGCAACCAGTTTAAAAATGCCCCGGCGGCAGGGCGGTTGATGGCGGGCCTTATCGATTACTGTGAGGCGGGCAACGACCATGATCGCCATCCGCTTCAGTTTGACCTGGCGCATATCGATTTTGTACTCGATACGGCGACTATGTCACGCCTTCGTAAGATCAATCCCGACAGCAGTTTCTCAGTGCTGGGCTAAACTGCTCCCGACTCGGGAGTGGGGCGGTTTTAGCTGATATCCAGCCCGAACTGCTCGGCGGTTTCCAGCAGCATCTCCCACAATGAAAGGGCAAAGCCGCGCGGGATAAAAAGATCAAACCCGGTTGGGGAGCGCCACAGCGTTACCCCGACGTGATGAAAGCCGCTGGAGGCAACTTGCCCGTCCGTGAAGTGTGATTCGCGAAGATCAATGGGAATAAAACGGTTGAGACAGGTCGATGCCTCAGGCCCGCTGATCCGGATATGAGTGCGGGAGTGGGATAGATCCAGTGTGGCCCCGCTGTCAGCAGACAATTGCGGTGGCTCGGCATTCAGCAGCCACCACTTTAATGGCTCGACCCGTAAAGCGATGCCGTAAGAGCCGCTGGCCGAATGGCCAGGATCCGGTGCTGATGTGCAGCCAATAGCCTGCGCCAATTGATCGCCGACCTGGGTCACAGTTTGCGGCCATGCAGCCACCTGATGCAGTACCAGGCCTGTGATTTCCTGCAGGCGCACACCAGGCTCACCTGGCTTACCGTGTTGGCCGCGCCTATAGCCGGCACCTAGAGCGGAGTGTCGTTCAGCCATACATGCGCTCCCCGTCAGGATCGAACATATGGGGAGAGACGATCTCGACTGCGGTATTACCTTTACGAATCGGATCGGCGCACACCACAGCTTTGTCTTGCCACTGGCTGTGTCCACCTGAGATAAATCCCAGGCCGATCCAATGGCCCAGCGCTGGCGAGTGAGTGACGGCCGTAATCCAGCCTTCACCATAACCTTGGATATGGTCCGGGGCACATAATAGTGACCCTGCGTTGAAGATCTCACGTCGATCGCGGGGAAAAATTCCCACCAGTCGTGGCCGATTATCGCGAGCCATGTCCGGGCGTTTGCGAAGAGCGCTACCAATATAAGGTTTCTTGTCAGATGCCATGCGACCCAGCCCTGCGTCTTCAATAGTGACCCGACCATCGAGTTCGGCTCCGGTCACATGGCCTTTTTCAATACGCAGCGCACCCAGTGCTTCGAGACCGTACAGGCAACCGTTCATTGAGCGGGCGCTCTCCCACAGAGCGTCCATTATGTCCGGGCCAAAATCAGAGGGTACGTAAACCTCAAAGGCGCGTTCACCAGAAAAGCTGATGCGTGCGATCCGGCAAGGGACCTTGCCTTTTAAGGTGGTTTCCAGAACTCCCATAAAAGGAAGGTTGGCATCGGATACGGCAGCGGGGTTCTCGACACAGGATTCGAGTACTTGCCGTGACTTGGGGCCGGCCACTGCAACACCGGCCCATTGCTCGGAAACCGAGGTCACATGGACTCGCAAATCGGTCCAGCGGGTTTGCAGTAGTTCTTCCAGAAAAGCCATAACCTTGCCGGCATGAGCCGTTGTCGTGGTCATGAAGTACTCTGATTCGCGAAGGTGCCAGGTGGTGCCATCGTCCATCACAAAGCCGTCGTCACGCAGCATGATGCCGTAACGGGCCTTGCCGATCGGGAGTTTGGCGAACGGATTGCTATAGATGCGGTTCAAAAATTCGGTTGAATCGGGCCCCTGGATTGCAATTTTGCCAAGCGAGGTCACATCACAAAGACCAACGGTGCGACGAGTCGTTTGCGCCTCGCGCACATAGGCATCGCCGATCGTTTCACCTGAGCGGGCAAAATACCAGGGTCTGTGCCAAAGCCCGGCCATGGTCATTGTGCCGCCGGCCTCGAGGTTCCATTCGTGCAGGGGTGTGCGCCGCAAGGCGCGAAAATGGTTGCCGACGTTACGGCCCTTAAGCGCACCCAGGCTGACAGGAGTGTAGGGCGGTCGGAAGGTGGTGGTGCCGACTTGGGGAATCTCCTTACCCAGAGCTTCAGCCATTAACGCAAGGCCAATGATATTACCCATCTTGCCCTGGTCGGTTGCCATTCCCAGCGTGGTATAGCGTTTAAGGTGTTCAACGGACACATAGCCTTCGCGATGAGCCAATCGGATGTCTTCGGTGGTGACGTCATGCTGGGGGTCGACAAAAGATTTCAAATGGCGCCCAGGTACCTTAACTTCGTAAAGAGGGGCTATTGCCCCTTGCCAGCCTCCGGGTGCAGGGGTGGCGGTAGAGCTTTGCGCGCCTCCCAGATGTGTTATTGCGCGCTCCGCGGCTGCCTGTCCGGATAACAGGCACGCGCTATCGTTCCAGACCCCTGCGGCGCTACCGGCCATCGCTAAAGGCTCGTTGGTTTGTCCAGGGACAAAGCAGGCGAGATCGGCATCCCACACCGGCTTGACCCCGCGGTGTGACAAAAGGTTGACCACTGGGGACCAGCCGCCGGAAACAAGGAGTAAGTCACAGTCGGTTTTGCCGGCCTCTCGCCAGTTGGCCGCCTGCTGTTCGGCTATGTCGAGCGCTGTAATGCCTTTTGCACCATGCGCCATCAGTGGGGCTGCGCCCGTACGCAATGCTGCATGAGCATCTGCGGCCTGGGCGCGGATAGCGTCCGGTATGCTGTTGCGGGCATCCAGGATCTGGACCGAAGCGCCCGCTTGAGCGAGTTCGGCCGCGCCAGCGTAGGCAGAATCGTTGTTGGTGGCGATCACGATGTTCTCACCCGCCCGAACCGCAAAACGATTAAGGTAAACACGAGCTGCATTTGCCGTCATGATGCCGGGCCGGTCGTTGTTACCAAAAGCCACGTGACGCTCCAGCGCCCCGGTCGCGAGCACGGTGTATTTAGCGCGCAGTGTCCAGCAGCGTTGCCGCGGCATCCACGTCGGCGGTTCAGCCAGGTGATCGGTTACACGCTCCAGCAGGCCGGCAACACCTCCATCGTAAAGGCCGAACGCTGTGGTACGGACCATAATGCGTACACCGACATCTTTGAGTGCTTTGATCTGGCCTGCAAGATTGTCTGCGGCTTGCGGTTGCGCCAATGTATCTCCGCCCAGTATCCCTTCTTGCTCAACCAGGATGACATCAAGGCCGGCTTTCGCAGCGGTTAAGGCTGCGCTGCGACCGGCAGGGCCGCTGCCGACCACAAGCAGATCACAGTAACCATGGGCATGCTCGTAGTGATCCGGGTCTGGCGCGCGAGACGCTGTACCCATCCCGGCTGCTTTGCGGATGATCTTTTCATAGCGCATCCACATGCCGGTCCCCGAGCCCCATTCGAAGGGGGGTAAACCCATGAAGGTCTTGTAGTAAAACCCAGCGGCCAGGAAGCGCCCAAAGAGGTTGTTAATTGAGCCGACGTCAAAGCGTACACTGGGCCATGCGTTCTGGCCTTGTGCGACCAGGCCGGCATAGAGTTCCTGGGTGGTGGCGCGGACATTAGCATCACGCCGGTCATCTCGGCCGATGGTCACCAGTGCCCCGGATTCCTCGACTCCGGCGGACATTAATCCACGGGGTCGATGGTATTTAAAACTGCGCCCCAGTACCTGTTGGTTGCTTGCCAGCAAGGCAGAGGCCAACGAATCACCCGCGTGGCCGTACAAGGCTCGACCGTCCCAGGTGAAATTCACCAATTGGTCGCGGTCGATGTAACCACCTTTGGCAAGTCGTGTAGCCGTCATGACTTGTTTACCGGGTCAGCGCTTTGCGCCAAGGCGCTCGCGTGGCCTTGGTGAGCCGGGCGGACAGAATGAATTTCATGGGTACGGGTGTCTCGTTCAACTACGATCCACATTCGACACCCGTGCAGGTGTTGCCAGGTTTCGAGTTGGACACCGTCGATATTGTCGCGTTGGAATACTGCCTCGAGCCACGCCTCTGCCGGTGCCTCGAGAGCCGGATACTCAACAGATGCATCGCCACCGTAGCTGAACTCGCTGTGGTCGCGTGTGCCGCAGAACGGGCAGGGAATTCTCAGCATGGTCGTGATTTATCCGTGCAGTTTCGGGTCTGGGCCCGCACCGCGTTCGTCGATATTGATACCGCGCTCAAAGCGAGACAGGGTGTGGTTCAAGATCACCGGATGGGGCCGGTCGTTAGCGATTAGATCGGCAAAATACCAACCCGATGCCGGGCTTGCCTTAAAGCCGCCATAGTTCCAGCCGGCATTCAGGTACAAGTTGCTGAGCGGTGTTTTACACAAAAACGCGGATCCGTCCATGGACATATCCATAACGCCCGCCCAATGCCGCAAAAGCCGCACCCGACCCAGGCACGGCAAAATGGAGGTGGCGCATTCGGCGACATCCTGCACGATTGGCAAATTACCGCGTTGCGCGTAGGACTTGTACCAATCCAGGTCGCCGCCAAAGACCATGCCGCCCTTGTCCGACTGAGAAATGTAGAAGTGAGCTCCACCGACCCCGAAGACCACGACTTGATCCAGTAGTGGCTTGAGCGGTTCAGAAACAAAGGCCTGCAGTTTGTGTGATTCGATCGGCAGCTTTCCAAGCTCAGCCATTCGCCACAGTCTTGAAGTGTTACCGGCAACGGCGAAGCCGATTTTCTTCCCCCGGATAATGCCGCGACTGGTTTTTAAGCCGGTCACCTGGTTGGCCGTACGTTCAACGCCCGTGACTTCACAATTTTGAATAATATCAACCCCACGTTGGTCAGCACCTCGAGCGTAACCCCAGGCAACGGCGTCGTGGCGTGCCGTGCCTGCGCGAGGTTGTACTGTGGCCCCAATGATGGGGAATCGGGAATCGGCGCTGTAATTCAGGTGTGGTATTTTGCGTTTCAGTGTTGGCAGATCCCACAACTCGCCATCAGAGCCGGTCAGGCGCATGGTGTTGTAGCGGCGTGCCGCGCCATCACGTGCGGCGGGGCTATGTAGCAGCGAGACGTGCGACCGCTGACTGAACATGACGTTGTAGTTCAGTTCGTGGCTTAGATTTTCCCAGAGCTTGAGCGAGTGCTCGTAAAATTCCCGATTGCCGGGCAACATGTAGTTGGATCGGACAATTGTGGTATTGCGCCCGGCGTTACCGCTGCCAAGCCAGCCCTTGTCCAAGACGGCGACATTTGTGATACCGTGGTTCTTGGCAAGATAATACGCGCTCGCCAGGCCATGAAGTCCGGCACCAACGATGACGACGTCATATTCGGTTTTGGGCTCGGGATCCCGCCAGGCGCGCTCCCAGCCTTTCTGTCTCGACAGGCCGTTGCGAAAGACGTTCCAGGCAGAATAAGGTTTCATGGATTCTGTTGTGGCCAGATTAAAGTGGTTATCAGCAGGTTACGATAATAATTGGACAGATCAGGGCAACCTATCCATTGTGCGACCTCTGTCGTCACTCCATGCTGGATGTTAGTGTGAGTTACGCCCATTGGACAGAGCCAATGTTAAACCGAAGGTGATGCAAAGTTGATCGTTTACGCGCCAATTCTATGTTAAAGCCTGACCCACCGCCGCGCTACCCACCCGCAAACGTTGCTTGGGTTATTTGGGGATTGGGAGCTGGGTTTTTCCTTCTGGGCTTTTTTCATCGGGTCGCGCCGGCCGTACTGCATCGCGAACTCAGCCTGGATTTTGGTCTGAGCGCAGCCACCCTGGGAAGCCTGTCGGCCCTTTATTTTTATTCCTATGCAGCAATGCAGGTGCCCACGGGGCTTCTTGTCGACCGCTTAGGGCCGCGCCGCCTTCTTTTGGGAGGCTTGCTGGTGAGTACGCTGGGAGCGCTGATTTTCGCTTTTGCACCCGATCTCATCTGGGCAGGCATCGGTCGTTTTTTAATTGGCGGATCGGTGTCTGTGGCTTTTGTGTGCACATTGAAATTGGCTACACATTGGCTGCCCGCGCACCGATTTTCAATGGCAATCGGTCTGCTGTTGGTTGCCGGAATGTCGGGTGCGGTTTTTGCCGGAGTACCCCTGCAGTTTGCAAGTGGCATGTTTGGCTGGCGGGCAGTGACTGTTGCGGCAGCGGTGGTTGGCTTATTGCTGGGCCTGGTGGTGTGGCTGATGGTTCGGGATGATCCCGCAGAGCAACAGTACGATAGCTATGTGACTGTTCACGTTCAAGGTGGGCACTGGTCTGCCGAGTGGCAAAAACTCACCGCGGTTTTTGGGTACCGAAATACCTGTCTTCTGGCAATTGCCCCTGGCGGGGTCGTAGGATCCGTTCTGACTTTTGCAGGTTTGTGGGGAATGCCATTTCTGACTGATGTTTATGGCCTGTCGCCCGCAGCGGCGGCCACGCTTTGTTCGGTTTTAATGTTGGCTATGGCTTTCAGTGGCCCACTGTTTGCACTGTTGTCAGAGAGGATTGCTCTACGCCGGGCCCCATACCTCGTTGCTACAGTGCTTGCCTTTTGCAGTTGGGCGGTTGCTTTGCTGGTTCCAGATCTGCCATTGTGGCTTCTTGTGAGCGCGCTTGTGAGTGCGGGGTTTTTTTCCGGGGCGATGATCCTGGGGTTCACCCAGGCAAAAGAGTCGGTGCCTCTGGTGTTGGCAGGAACGATATCTGGGGTTATTAATACGGGTGTTATGTGCGGGCCGATGCTGTTACAACCATTGATTGGTTGGTTGCTGGATCGTTTCTGGCGCGGTGTGACAGGGGCGGACGGCATGCGGGTGTATCATTTTGATAACTACCGCGTTAGCTTTTTGTTGATGCTGGCGTGGTTGGCAATTGCGATAGTGAGTATTGCACTCACTCGTGAGACACGCTGTGAGCAAATGGGCAGACGCTGATCGTGCGCGCCCAGGGTCCAAGCGCTAAGCAAAAGGGCATAAAAGGGGTATATAGATGAATGAATGAGGAACTTGAAAAATTCCTGAAAAATAATCCCGAGTTACGGTTTGTCGACGTCCTGTTGCCTGACATTTGCAATATTGTGCGCGGAAAACGGATCCCACGTGACGACCTTGCCAAGGTATATGGCGATGGCTTGCAGGTACCCAGTTCGATTTACCTGCTGGATGTCAACGGCCGCGGCACTGATGCAGGTGGGCGCGGTTTCTCAGACGGCGATCCTGATGTCAAGGTGCGCCCGGTTCCCGGATCGCTGAACTTAGTCCCGTGGGGCCCTCCAGGGGCAGGGCAGGTGCTTGGCAGTTTGTATGAATTGGATGACTCTGCGTGCCCGGTGGATCCGCGCCACGTGCTTAGCGGTGTGGTCGAGCGGTTACGCGAATCAGGTTTACATCCGGTGGTGGCACTGGAGCTGGAGTTTTACCTGATTGATGCGGCGAGTGCGGATGAAGGTAGGCCGCGTCCGCCGGTATTGCCCGACACCGGTCGGCGAGCCTCGGCGACCCAGGTATACAGCCTTGCCGACCTTGACGGGTTTACTCGATTTCTCAGTGAAGTCGAGACGACCTGTCAGGCGCAGGGAGTACCGCTAGGCGCTACCACCGCAGAATATGCAGTGGGTCAGTACGAGATCAATCTGCAACATGTAGAAGATCCGCTGTGCGCCGCTGATCACGCGATCCTACTGCGCAGAGCAGTTCAGGGACTGGCTCGAGGGCATGGCGCCGTGGCCACATTTATGGCCAAACCCTATCCTGAAGATGCCGGTAATGGCCTGCATGTCCACGTCAGCGTAATGGATGACAAGGGGCACAATGTATTTGATAACGGCAGTAGTGAGGGCAGTATTCAGCTGCGCCAGGCTGTTGCGGGGATGCTGGATTTACTACCTCAATCGATGGCAGTTTTTGCCCCTAATGTGAATTCTTACCGGCGCTTTGCGCCGAACCTGTACGTACCCACCGGGCCGACCTGGGGGTATAACAATCGATCGGTCGCCGTCCGGATCCCTGCGGGAGATAACACGGCACGGCGCATTGAGCATCGCATGGCTGGCGCAGATGCCAACCCGTATCTGACACTTGCCGCGGTGCTGGCCGGCCTGCATCATGGCATCAGTCAAGAGCTGGCCCCACCCGACCCCCGCACCGACAATGCCGGTACCGAGCTTGATAGCGCAGTCCCATTTACCTGGCAGGGGGCGTTAGATGAGCTGGCAAAGCCCTCGGCGCTTGATGAATATCTGGGGGCGGAATATTTGTCACTGTATCGCCAGTGCAAACAGTTTGAGCTCGACACCTATGCCAAGGAGTTTACGCCGCTGGAATACCGCTGGTACCTTG
>JAPKAJ010000090.1 GCA_028825345.1 Arenicellales bacterium
ACGTTCTCAGTGAGGCTGACTACGATCAGGCCCGAGCCGAACTCGAAATCAACCTACTGAGCGATCTTGGCCAGGACCAAGATCCAGCATCCGCCCCAATCGGAACACCCGCACCGGTTACCGCGACGCTACTTGCGGTCCTCATGCCATTGGCGGCCTTGGGGCTTTACCTGTTTTTGGGACATCCGGGCGCCCTCGACCCCAGTCCAGTATTAGCGGCACAACAACTAGCGTCAGCCCAACCCCCAACGACTGATGTCGATGCGATGCTCTCTAAGCTTCGCGAACGCCTGTTAGAGCGGCCTGACGATGTGCGTGGCTGGACCCTGCTAGCTAATGCACTGATGAGCACTGGCCATTACGCAGAAGCGGTAACGGCTTACGAGCGCTTAGGGCAACTCGAACCGAGGAATCCAGAGTTCCTGGTTCGCCTCGCAGATGCACTTGCCATGTCCAATAATGGATCATTGACCGGTCAGGCCACCCAACTAATAACGGAGGCGCTCGCGCTCGACCCACAACAGATTCAGGGCCTGTGGCTGGCCGGAATCGCGGCTGAGGAACGCGGCGAACCGATTCAGGCTCTGGCCTTCTGGCGACGCCTGGAACCCCTCGTGATTGATCAGCCCGAATTACTAAGTGAAGTCCGAGTCATGATAGGTCGAGCCAGTGCCGAGTTACAGAAGAATAAGACCCAGATGACGACGCCGCTACGGATCGCGGTATCGATAACCCCCGATCTGCTAGGCAGTGTCACCTCTGAAGATACGCTGTTCCTTTACGCGCGAGCGCCAGACGGTCCACCGATGCCTGTGGCTGCCCGAAAATTATCGGCACTGCCCCTGCCGAGGCAAATCACCTTAGATGACCGGGCAACCGTAATGACCGGGGGTTCGCTTTTGAGTCACCGTCAACTTGTGGTGGGTGTCCATATCTCACGCTCCGGCAATGCAATGAAATCCTCAGGCGATCTACTCGGGATGACCAAACCATTTGATCCAGCCCAGACTCAAGAACTTGCCGTAGTGGTGAATAAACGAGTTCCGTGAGTCTTATAACGCGCTAAGCACATGCTGGATCTAGCAGCGAGGGCCTAGCAGGGAATAATGTTGTGTTCCGGCCCAAAAGGAAACCCGGTAATATTTTCTGCGCCTTTTTCTCCGATAATTAAAATGTCATGCTCGCGATATCCACCGGCGCCAGCGTTACCCTCGGGCATCATGATCATCGGTTCCATAGAGACAACCATTCCTGGCTCAAGCACAGTGTCTACATCCTCGCGAAGTTCGAGGCCAGCCTCGCGACCGTATTAGTGAGAGAGCGTTCCAAACGAATGCCCATAGCCGAAAGTACGATACTCTAAAAGCCCGTTTTTTTCATATATCGCGTTTAATTTTTCGGCAATATCGCAACATCGAACACCAGGTGCGATCAGTTCCAAGCCGCTCTGATGCACCTCGCAGTTAATCTCCCATAATGCCAATGAGCAAGGGTCGCAAGATCCAAGAAAGAGAGTTCGCTCTAACGCCTGGTAGTAGCCCGAAATCATAGCAAAGGTATTGAGACTGAGGATGTCGCCCTTTTGCACTAGGCGTGTGGTCAACGGATTGTGAGCACCATCGGTATTAACGCCCGACTGCAGCCAGGTCCAGGTATCCATGATTTCGGTATGCGGAAAACTTTGGGCAATCTCCCGAATCATGGCTCGATTGGACTGCATGGCTATCTCAAACTCTGGTACATCCACGGCCACAGCATCGACCACAGCCGCGCCCCCTAGATCGCAGATACGCGCGCCTTCGCGAATCAATGCCAGCTCCTCTGCAGATTTACGCATCCGCAACTGCATCGCTTTGCCAGAAAGGTCTACAAGCTCGACACCCGGCAGCGCTTGCTGAAGCTTTGCATGGTTCTGCAAGGTCAGGTGATCCGATTCGATTCCGACTCGTTTTGCAGATCCTACCAACTGTTGCACCGCGACGAAAAAATTATCCTTGTGCCAGTCGGTATATACCAGATTGTCGTGTCCAAAAGTCTGGCGCCAGGGTTGGCCGCCATCGATGTTGGCACTGATCGTGATTAGGCGCCCCTGGGTTATGACGCACCCATAATTTCGTCCAAAGGCGGTGTACACAAAATCTGCGAAATAATTAACGCAGTGCATCGACGTTAAAACAGCGGCCTCGATATCCAGAGCCGCCATCTCTGCCCGCAACGCGGTGCAACGGCGAGTCATTTCATCATCGCTGAAAGTGGGTTTTGGCGGCAGACCATTTTCCAATGTGAGGGTGTGCGGTCTTTCGCTTGCTGGACCTGTCATGGCAAGATACTTTCCCAGTCAAAGTTATCAAAAAACTCCATCTTTTTGTTGTTGCACTGAGTCTGGTACGCTGACCCGGGCTGCACACAAGTCGCGCAGAGATGGCGTTCTCGTAGTATCTGTCCTGCGGGGCTTTCCTCTATACAAATCGAGGCGATCCCTGCGATCTTGCCACCTTGTTTTTCAATCAGCTCAATACCTGCACCCATAGTTCCACCGGTTTCCACCCACTGGTCAACCAGTAACACATGCGCACCTTCTTTGAAGGCTGGTTTTCGCAGCTCCATTTGTTGCGTACGACCGGTGTAGTTAACAAAGTCGACCTCGTCGGTTGGCACCGGCAGTTTTCCAGCCTTGCGGATGGTGAGGAAACCGGCTCCTAGTCGATCCGCCATTGCGGCGCCAAGCACATAACCCGCCGCATCGATCCCGGCGACTACGTCAACCCGGCTTGACTCGAATGGTTGGCACAGTGTGTCGAGCATCGAGTGAAATGCCTTGGCATTAACATAAGCTGATGAGGGGTCCAGCCAGGCCAACGTGGGATCTTTGACATTCGGTGCCATGTTGCGCAGATACCAGTCTGAATCCAGACTGGAACCCGTTTCTGTGCTCTCGAAATCCTTGCTCCCTTTCATACGCGATTGGTTAACCAATTCCGTCAACCGTTTGGGATCAATGTTGTAAAAATCTCCAGGATAATTGATACCTGTTGCAACGAGCACGGCGTCGACCTCATCGGCGTAGTCAATGAAATTGTCAGGCGTCACGCCTGACGCCACGGCTAAGGGCGAGATATCTGAGCCCAGCCTAAAGTCACTGATTTTATCCCTCGCAGCCGGTTTTCCCGTTGCAACTCCCGAGGTTGTGACAACATCCATATACCCGACTGCTATCCGGGCGGATTGTTGCCAGTGCTGGGGTTCTACGAGCCTTTGTTTCTTAAAGGCGGTTCCACCAAAATACAGTCCATCCCACCCGGAGTCGACGCGGGCCTGGGAGATCGCGTTTGCGTCCTGCTGGCTCGTAACGTGCTCGTTTATACAGGCATCATCTGCCCAATAGGCGTCGACCAGTGTTCCCTCGTTCGCTAATTCCCCGAGCACCCCAAATGCTTTTAGTCCGGTAACGCCTAGGAAATTGACCCCTATCCATAAGCTCGGAAAGCTTGCTCGGCAGGTCCTGATAATCGGCAAAAACTGGTCTATTTCAAAATCGTGGTTAATCAGAAATACCCCAGGGGCCCCGCAGCTTAGGGCTATTTGAATATTCCGCTTGGTTTGGCCTTCATCTACGACGTGAATTACCGGCAAGATAACAGGGCCTAAAGTCTTGAAAACCTTTCGAAAATCTGTCCGATTCATCTTCTGATTAACCTCATACCTCTAAACGTACTATTAATATACTTGATTATTTTACAGATTTCATTACATTTACTGATCATGAAAGAAGAAGAGATTCCCACCAATTGGCTTCGCAGCTTTGTAACAGTGGTCGACTGCCATGGCTACACCCGTGCCGCCAAAGTCCTAGGCTGCTCACAGCCTACTATCAGCGTTCATATCCAACGCCTGGAAGCGATGCAAGGCAAGTTAATCGCCCGAGATAAGAAGGGTTTAGCCTTAACCCCTTTGGGCACACAAGTCGTGGGCTATGCTCGACAAATTCTCACGCTTCATGCCGAACTGTCTTGCTTGACTGCCCAGCGGATGACTGACCTGACTGTTCGAATTGGCCTGCCAACCGATTTTGCGACTCAAGCGTTACAGTCTTCCTTGATGACCCTGGCCCAGGAAAAGCCAAATTTCCGGGTTGAGTATCGATGCGGCCTCTCTTCGGAGATTACCGAACTATTTGCTAAGGGAGAGCTCGATATCATGGTAGCCATCGATCAGAGCTCATTGCCTGAATACCGAATTAACTCGCTGTCCATTAGTCCCATCTGGGTCTGCGGCAAGCATTTCACTGTTCCCGTTAATACCTCAATCCCCCTTATAGTCCATCCAGAAGGTTGCGAATACCGCACGCGAATGATTGAAAAGCTGTCCCGTCACAACCTGCCGTGGCATGTGGCGTTTGAGAGCCCCTTCATTCAAGGCCTGCAAGAGGCCGTAGAAAATAATCTAGGCGTTAGTGCATTGACATATCCAACCGTTTCCCCAAAGATGCGCGTTCTTAATAATGAAAAAGAGTTTGGACTGATGCGGCAAATTCAAATAGGCCTTTTTGCCCGCAATACTCTGTCAAGTATGTCTGCCTCGCTTGCCCTCAGTCAGCTACACAATATTTTAAAGTCGTCAGCCTATAGAGCGGGTTTCACCCGTGAGCCAAGTCGGGAAACCGCATCTCAATGAAACCAAAGGAGGTAATCATGAAAAAGAAATCAAAGAACACTACGAAGTCGCACGCCAAACCGGACCTCGGTCGACGGAAAATTATCCAAGGCGCGGGCTATGCGACTGCGGCGAGCGCGCTTAGCGTGCCACTCATCTTGGTGCCCCCACGGGCCAATGCCGCGACAGAACTGAATATGATAGCCTGGTACGGTCACGGCGAACCCGACATGGTCGAAGAATTTGAAGCCATGCATAACGTCAAGATTAAGGCTAAGTACTATGCCGGTGGCGACAACATGCTTGCGCTCATTTCCCAGTCCCCACCCGGAACCTACGACCTTATCCTCTCAGATGGAGAATTCGTCCGATTATTGAATGAGGCCGGATATATCGAACCCATGAACCCCAATGAGTATCACATGGACGATCTTTTCGATGAATATTCTCATTTTGCTGCACATTGGAGCGGCGACAATCTGTACTCCGTAATTGTCCGCTTCGGTTACCTTGGGGTATCTTTTAATACCGAAATCATCAGCCATCAAGAGGCCATGGACTACAACATCCTATGGGACCCCAAGCTCAAAGGGAAAGTCGGGCACTTCGATTGGCATCTACCTAATCTTGGCTGTCTCAGCCTGCGGGACGGCAATAACAAACCGTCCCCGTTCGATATCGGCAGTGCTGAGTGGGCCAAACTCCAGGAAACTACTTTGTCCCTGAAACCTCAAGTAGCCGGCTACTTTGACTATGGCGGAACTTTTGCTTCTTTGAAAAATGGCCAAGTTCATGCGATGTGTGGAATTGGCGACTGGATTACTGGCATCGTGCGAAAAGATGGCTCGCCAGTGGATTCGGTAATTCCCAAGCAAGGTGGTATTCAGTGGACCGAGTCATACTCGGTCGGCAAGGGCTCAAATAAGCAAGACCTGGCCAAAGAATTTATCCGCTATATCACATCACCTAAAGGTCAGGTCCGCTCGATTCAGATGGGTGCGTATCCTGGAATGTCGCCATACAAATCTGGTTGGACAGCCATAAACGAGGCTAACCCGGCTGAAGCTAAACGCCAACGGATGGTGTTTGATGGCCCCAATTGCATAGACGACCTGCGAGAGGGGCGTATCCATTTTCGAGACACGCCTGTCCAGCAATCTCTTGAGGACTGGAACGACTTCTGGTCTGAATACAAAAACGCCTAGACATGGGCGAGGAAAGCCGGCCCTCAAGGGCCGGCTTTTTTCCTTGTGCTTTGATACTCCTCCAATGCCTTTGAATCCGGCCTTTTGACTACACTTATCGGCCAAAACACTGTGCCGCATCTCCCAAAGCGTCGCACAGTGACCTTGTACGGCTTGACCTGGTCAATGCCCATCATTATTTGGCAGTTGGTTTTCTTTGTTTTCCCGCTGATTTTCCTTGTCGTTATGAGTTTCTGGCTGGTCATAAACTATCGGATGGTGCCGGGGTGGGATACAGTAAATTGGACCAAAATGTACTCTAAGGGATATTTCTGGGATACCTACTGGAGAACACTCGCCTATGCAATGATCGCTACCATAACCACGACCATACTGGCTTTCCCTTGTTCGTTTGCCCTTGCCTTCAAAGTATCTGCCACATTGCGGCGCTGGGCATTGTTCTTTTTGATCGTGCCTTTTTTTACCAGTTACCTGGTACGCATTTACTCCTGGCAAATCTTTCTAAACGATAACGGTATTTTCAACAGGATGTTCGACTACATCGGGCTTGGTCCTTTTCATTTGCTCAACAATTTTTTCGGGACTCTCGTTGGATATCTGACACTATGCTTGCCGCTTGCGGTAGTCCTTCAATTGATCTCATTGGCGAATGTTGATCGTAACCTGATCGAGGCCGCACACAATCTTGGTTGCGGGCGACTGAAGACTGTTTTTCTGGTGATCGTTCCGATGGCCAAAATAGGGATCATCCTTGGCGCAGTATTTACTTTTATTCTATCTTTTGGAGACTTCGTAAGCCCCTATTACCTGGGCGGTTCAAAACCTCCCACCTTAAGCATCCTGATAATCGATACCACAAAATCTGGCCAGCAATGGCCTCGTGCCGCGGTCGTCGCCGTCACAATGATCATTACACTTTTGGCCATTATGTTCGCGTCTGTCTCGGCCGCGTATCGCAAAAAACCATGACCCGCCTATCTGGCCAAAACCTGCTCCTTCGAGGATATGTTGTTTTGGTCTTTGTGTTTGTCTTTACACCAATTGTCACGAGCTTCGTATTTTCCGTTAACTCCGACAGATTTCCGACGATACCGTTGGGTCACTTTACGACTCATTGGTACGAGACCATTTTCGCCGACCCGGACATATGGGAGGCTTTTCGGGTCAGCGCCCTGGTCTCAGTCAGTGTCGCCATCCTGGCTACGTTCATCGGGTTTTGTACTGCCTATACTGATTACCGTTATAACTTTACCGGCAAAGCGTTGTATTTGTCTTTAGCACTACTGCCCCCGACTATCCCTCTTGTGATTATGGGATTGGCAATGCTTGCACTGCTGGCACGAATCAATATGTCTGGTCAAATTCACTCAATTGTGGTGAGTCATGTCGTTTTATGTTCGCCATTTGCGATGGCTGTTGTCCGAATGCGATTGGCCCAGATCAACCCGGATCTTGAGCCGGCCGCCTGGAATCTTGGCGCCTCGCCGTGGCGAGCCATGCACGAGGTGATCATCCCATTTTGCCGGCCTGCGATAGCGTCCGCTTTTTGTCTGACCGCAGCGGTATCCTTCGACGAGTTTGCTGTCGCATGGTTTGTCTCCGGCCTAAACAAAACAGTGCCTGTGATGATTCTGGAGATCCTCCAGGGAAACACCGATCCCCAGATTAATGCGATTGGATCTATCGTGTTTGCAATCTCAATGTCGCTTGTGGTGATCGCACAACTGATCTTTTTTCGAAAGGCATCAGCGCCGACGACGACCGGTATTTAGACCTATGCCCAACACATCTGAAGCACGCCCTCTGGTCTCTTTTGAGGGGGTCACGAAACATTACGGCACAGTGGCGGCTGTGCATGCTATGGATCTGGATATCTATGCCGGAGAATTCCTCGCCCTCATGGGGCCATCGGGATGCGGCAAGACCACCTCGTTGCGAATGTTAGCAGGACTCGAGGAGCCCACCGAAGGAGAAATCCGGCTTGATGGAAAACGAATTAATGAGATCGACAGCGCCGACCGAGATACGCCGATGGTCTGGCAGAGTTTGGCCCTATTTCCGTTTCTTAATGTTCGACAGAACGTTGAGTTTGGCCTGAAGATGCGAAGAATCCCTTCTCGGGATCGTCAGCAGCGCGCCATGGAATGGCTCGAGCGACTCGAGATCGCTGATCTTGCCGAACGCGATATCAGCCAACTCTCGGGCGGGCAGCGCCAGCGAGTTGCTCTGGCACGCTCACTGGTGACCGAGCCACGCATTCTTCTTCTTGATGAGCCTTTGAGTGCGCTCGACGCCAACCTTGTCGTCAAAATGCAGGGTGTCCTTTCCCGCCTTCAAAAAGAACTGGGTATTACTTTTGTCTACGTCACCCATAGTCAGTCTGAAGCGTTTGCAATGTCAGACCGGGTGGTGATCATGAGCCAGGGCAGGATCGAACAGATTGGCTCACCGAAGACTATCTATCGCAACCCGACATCTCGATTTGTCGCAGACTTTGTCGGATCAAACAATATCTTCTTTGGCACCGTATCAAAAGAGGGCGCCACTCTTCAGGTTAATACCTCGGTTGGCTGCTTTTCCTGCTCACCTAATAACGATGAGAAAATTTTCACAATGGGCTCGACCCTCAGCATGGTTGTCAGTGCGGACCTCGTTCAGATCTCTTTGACTACTCCGGAGGCGGCAAACCAAGTCCGATGTCGGTTTATTAGCGAAGAATTTGTTGGCTCGATTGTGACGGTTTTTGCTGAACTAGAAAATGGTGCCGATTTCAAGGTTCAAGTGCGTCAACGTGACCTTGCCGATTTCGGATTAAAAGAAGGTGCTGTCTTTTATGCGTCCTGGAAAGCCGCCGATGTCCATTTGATCGGCGAATCAGCATGATCGAGAACCCGCTGGATTTCAACCGGGATGCGCAAGCCCTACTGCTCGACAAGGGAATCGATATCATCCAGCAAGCAACTGGAGTTGCTCTTGTCGGATACCGCGCGCCGCTATATAAC
>JAPKAJ010000403.1 GCA_028825345.1 Arenicellales bacterium
TGTTCTCGACCCATCAGCAGCTACTGGCTGACCGATGACACGGGGGCAAACCCCGCCCCGGACGATCAATATCACCCATGAAGGCGACGATTCTGTGGGCGCTTAGTTGCCGGCAAGGGCCGCTCGTGTCAACAGATCGTTGACTCTTTGTACATAGGCGGCCGGTTCCGGAAGTGGGGCGCCCTCGCTGAGTGCCGCCTGGTCAAATAGTACCTGGGTCCAGTCCCCGAGCCGAGCATGCTCTGGGTCTAACTGGCGGATGAGTGGATGGTCGGGGTTGATCTCCATGATCGGCATAGCGTCCGGCGCGCTCTGGCCCATGGCCGCCAGGATGCGTTCGAGATTGCCTCCCAGGTCTGCCTCATCGGCAACCAAGCAGGCCGGGGAGTCTGTCAAGCGAAGACTGACGCGCACACTTTTGACTTTGCCTTCGAGCACAGACTGCATTTTTTCTGTTAGTTCTGACAGATCCTTTTCTTTTTGCTCGCTCGCTTTTCTGTCTTCGGGGCTTGCGAAATCGTCAAGATCAAGCGCGCCCTTGGCCACTGACTTCAATGGCTTGTCCTTGTATTCGTTAAGCGAGGACACCAGCCATTCATCTACTGGATCACTGAGCAAAAGCACTTCGACATCGTTCTTACGGAATATTTCAAGATGCGGCGAGGTGCTGGCCGCATTATGCGAGTCAGCTGTAATGTAGTAGATCGCTTTTTGCTTCATAGGCATGCGTTTGAAGTATCCGGCGAGCGACTGGGTTTGTTCGAGATCCTTACTGCGGGTCGATGAGAAACGCAGCAGATCCGAGAGTACTGTGCGGTTGTCATGGTCTTCGACCATACCTTCTTTTAATACTTTGCCGAACTCCTTCCAAAAGGCCGCATAAGCTTCGGGTTCTTTGGCGGCAAGGCGAGTTAACTCCGAGAGCACCTTCTTGACCGATGCCGCACGGATGCGATCAATATCTTTGTTATTCTGCAGGAACTCGCGCGATACGTTTAGCGGTAGATCGCCTGCGTCGACCACCCCGCGCACAAAGCGCAAGAAGCTGGGCATCAGATACTTGGCGTCGTCCATGATGAAGATCCGACGTACGTACAGGTTGATGCCATGGCGTTGTTCACGATCCCATAGATCGAAGGGTGCTTTTTTTGGAATGAAGAAGAGCGAGGTATATTCCAGAGCGCCTTCGACCCGATTATGCAAAGTCGCCAGCGGCGCTTCGCTGTCATAGCTCAAGGTTGTGTAAAACCGTTCGTACTCCTCGGCTGTAATCTCATTTTTGGGCCGTGACCATAGCGCCGAGCCGCTGTTGATCGCTTCCCATTCTTCTTTTGTGTCCTCGTCCTGCGGATGCATTTCGATCGGTAGGGAAATATGATCGGAGTATTTACTGACAATGCCGCGAATACGAGAATCTTCGGCAAACTCCTTGTCCTCATCGCGAAGGTGTAGCGTGATGGTGGTACCCCGGTCTGCCAGTTCGACCGTTTCAATGAGATATTCACCGCCACCGTCTGAGGTCCAGCGGACACCAGCGCTTGCCGGGTCACCGGCGCGCCGCGTAGTCAGTTCGACTTTCTCTGCCACCAGGAATACGGAGTAAAAGCCAACCCCGAACTGGCCAATCAGGTTGGCGTCATTTGCTGTATCGCCGCTCAGGGCATCGAGAAATTGGCGGGTACCCGAGCGAGCAATGGTTCCGATGTTCTGTACGACCTCATCGTGACTCATGCCAACGCCGTTGTCGCTGACGGTAATCGTTTTCTCTTTTTTATCAAAAGTGACACGTAGGCGCAGGGTTTCACCGGCTTCCATCAATCCCTCGTCGGTTAGCGTGGCAAAGCGCAGCCGGTCACAGGCATCCGAGCTATTGGAGATCAATTCGCGCAGGAAGACTTCCTTATTGGAGTACAGTGAGTGAATCATCAGGTGCAGCAGTTGCTTCACCTCGGTCTGGAAGCTGTGGGTCTTGGCTGCAGCGTTTTCGGACATTGGGTTTACTCCTGGGTGAATGGCCTCTGGGGCTTAAGATGGTCTCAGAAAAACAAAACCAGTGGTGAAAATGGGGTTGCACTCGGCAAAATCAACCTCTTGGCCCGTGCCTGAAACTGAGCAATCGGTTAAGC
>JAPKAJ010000404.1 GCA_028825345.1 Arenicellales bacterium
GGTTGCTCATGGTGCCGGTCCAGCGCCCCGCCACGTCGAAGGCGTGCAATAAAGTCCCGCTACTGGTGTCACCGCCACAACCCTGAATGCTTAGGCAGGCCAGCGTCACGAGTAACAATTTATACAATGTCCGCTTATTCATGGGTGCTAGGATATCATCGCCGAGGGCTTGGTGGTGGGGTTTCCACATTGGCTTGGAGTCAGCCGTCCAGATGGCGCTTAAAGATGTCGTTGACTTTCTGGGGATTGGCCTTGCCCTCAGTCATTTTCATGACCTGACCCACCAAGAATCCGAGCACTTTGGTCTGTCCTGCCTGATACTGGGCGGCTTGACTGGGACACTGTTTCAACACGGCTTCGACGGTTCTTTCCAGTGAATCGGCGTCAGAGATCTGCGTGAGACCCCGTAGATCGACGATCTCTTGCGCGCTGCCATCGCCTTGCCACAGGGCATCAAAAACGGTCTTGGCCATACGGCCAGAAATGGTGCCATTGTTTATTAATACTACCAGTTCGCCCAGCATGACCGGCGTGATGGGCACATCTTTTAAACTGCACTGCTCTCGATTCAAAGCGGCTGCCATTTCCCCGCCCATCCAGTTAGCCACCCCCGAAGCATCCCCCGCTGCTGCGACCACGGCCGATTCGAAAAAATCGGCTAGATCACGGTCACGGGTCAGCTGGCGGGATTCCGCTACTGTTAGCCGGTACTCGCTGACAAAGCGAGCTTGGCGATTGTCGGGTAACTCCGGTAGGGCGGCGCGTGCTTCTTCGAGCAGATCATCGCCGATGAGTAGCGGCGGTAGGTCAGGATCCGGGAAATAGCGGTAATCATGGGCCTCTTCCTTGCTGCGCATGGGGCGGGTATTGCCTTGGTCCGCATCATAGAGTCGTGTCTCCTGGGCAATCGCCCCTCCATTTTCAACAACAGCAATCTGGCGATCAATTTCGTAGTCCAGGGCTTGTTCAACAAAACGGAAGGAGTTGATATTTTTGAGTTCGGTGCGAGTGCCCAATGTGGTTTGGCCGTGAGGTCGAATGGAGACATTGGCATCACAGCGAAACGATCCCTCCTGCAGATTGCCGTCACAGATATCAAGATAGCGCACCAGCGTATGAAGTGTCCGCAGGTAAGCGACGGCCTCCGTAGGGGAGCGCATATCGGGTTCTGTGACCACTTCAAGCAGTGGTGTGCCAGCGCGGTTGAGATCAATACCGCTCAATTTTCCGAAGGCGTCGTGAACAGACTTGCCGGCATCTTCTTCAAGATGAGCGCGCACCAGTCGGATGTCGTGGTGGGTATCTCCGACTTCAAAGCGGATCGATCCCCCACTGACAATGGGTAGTTCAAATTGACTGATTTGGTAGCCTTTGGGCAAATCAGGATAGAAGTAATTTTTGCGTGCAAATATTGAGTGTGGCTCGATGGTTCCACCAACGGCCATTCCAAAACAGATGGCTTTTACAACCGCTTCCCGGTTGATGACCGGCAAAACACCGGGAAGCGCAAGATCAACTGCGGATGCTTGCGTATTGGCGGGGGCACCGTAGGTCGTGGCGGTCGGAGAAAAGATTTTGCTTTTGGTGTTCAGTTGAACATGGACTTCGAGCCCGATGACGATTTCCCACTCGTTCATGCAACCTCTCCAGGCGCATGCAGGTGCCAGTCAGTCACTTCCTGAAAGTGGTGACCGATTGCGAGCAGTGTGCCTTCGTCAAGATAGTTGCCGATGACTTGCATACCGATCGGTAGGCCAGAAGGATCGAATCCCACTGGAAGTGAAAGCGCAGGTAAGCCAGCAAGATTGACAGTGATAGTAAAGATGTCGTCCAGGTACATTGATACCGGGTCTGTCGTTTTTTCCCCTAGCAAGAATGCGGTGGTGGGCGTTGTCGGCCCGACCAGCACGTCACATTTGGTTAGCGCTTGCGAAAAATCATCGGCAATGCGCCGCCGGATCTGTTGGGCTTTGAGGTAGTAGGCCTCGTAGTAACCCGCGGACAAGGCATAAGTGCCGATCAGAATACGGCGTTTGACTTCGGCACCGAAACCTTCGGCCCGCGTATTTTCATATAGCGCTTGAAGATCCGTGTAAGATTCACTGCGATGTCCGTAACGCACACC
>JAPKAJ010000405.1 GCA_028825345.1 Arenicellales bacterium
GGTTAATATGGAGACCATAAGGGAAGATGGCAGTGTCAGGCCGGGCAGTGGCATTTTAACCGCTTATGATGCTCCCAGCGGACCCGGCGTGCGCACCGATGGGTTTGGTTACGCGGGGTATCAGATCAGTACTGCTTTTGATTCCCTGCTGGCAAAAGTCATTGTGCATAATCGGCAGGCTGATTTTGAGGCAGTCGCGCATCGCTGCAACAGGGCCTTGTCCGAATTTCGCCTGGCGGGTGTGGCCAATAATATTTCCTTCCTGCAGAACATCCTTAATCACGACGATTTCACTCGGGGGGAGGTTCACACCCAGTGGATCGCAGAGCATCTGGCCGAGTTGACCGTTACCGCTGCCCCTCAGCCGCTACGCTTTGTCGACAATAGTGTTGGTGTTACCGTAACGGGCTTCGCTGGCGCCCGGGTTGATACCAGCGATCCCCTGGCCCTGTTTGACCACGATGCCAAGGTCAAGGCTGAACAGGGCCAGAATGCGCAGGTACAGCAAACTGAAGGAGTTCGTGGACCAGAGGGTTCGGTGGGAATGAACGCACCCATTCAGGGTACCATCGTGTCGATCGATGTTTGCATCGATGATGAGGTTAGGATTGGCCAGGCAGTTGCCGTTGTTGAAGCGATGAAAATGGAACACGTTATTGAATCGGATTGTGACGGTATTGTAAGAGATATCACCATGGCGATCGGTGATGTGGTCCGCGAAGGCTATCCCATCGTTTTTATTCAGGAAGCTGAGGTCAGTGTGGCTTCCAAGGCCGGGGTAGAAGAAGTGGATCTTGACTATATCCGGCCGGACCTCGAGGAAAGCTACCTTCGCCATGCTTATACGCTGGATGAAAACAGACCTGAAGCTGTGGCAAAACGAAAAGCCCGGGGCTTTCGCATGCCCAGGGAGAATATCCAGGAACTCATGGACCCAGGCTCCTTTAAAGAGTACTGGCCTTTGATCGTGGCTCGACAGCATCAGCGTCATGACATCGATAGTCTGCGCAAAAACACGCCGGCTGATGGCTTGCTTGCCGGTACCGGTACGATTAACGCGGACTTATTCGACGAAGAAACTGCCCGGGCAATGGTGGTGCACTATGATTACACGGTTCTGGCCGGGACCCAGGGTGGTCGCAACCACTATAAGCAGGACCGGATGTTCGAGTTGGCTTATCGATTCAGAATGCCGTTGGTGCTTTTTGGTGAAGGCGGTGGCGGCCGACCCGGGGATGATTCGACCGGCCCTGGCGTTGCCTTTGATACCCACACTTTTACTCAGTTTTCTAAATTAAGTGGCCTGGTGCCACTGGTCACGGTGGTCAATGGCCGCACCTTTGCTGGCAATACCGCACTGGTTGCCTGCTGTGACGTCATTATTGCGACCCAGGGATCTACCTTGGCGATGGGAGGACCGGCTATGATTGAGGGTGGCGGGCTGGGTATTTATACACCCGAAGAAGTCGGGCCCATGTCATTCCAGGTGCCCAATGGTGTGGTTGATATCCTCGTTGAGGACGAACGACAAGCGGTCCAGGTAGCCCGCAAGTACCTGTCTTACTTTCAGGGTGACGTAAAGACCTGGGAAGCCCCGGAGCAACGAAGGTTGCGCCATGTAATACCGGAGAATCGACTGCGTCTTTACGATATGAGAGAGATAATTAACACCCTGGCTGATGAAGAGTCTGTTCTGGAGATACGCGAAAAATTTGGTGTTGGGGTGATTACTGCTTTTATTCGAATCGAAGGTCGGCCCATGGGCGTCATCGCCAATAACCCACATCATCTGGCAGGTGCTATCGATTCTGATGGTGCAGATAAAGGCGCGCGCTTCATGCAGTTGTGTGATGCTTTTGATATTCCCATTCTGAGCTTGATGGATTGCCCGGGTATTATGGTGGGGCCAGATGCTGAACGGACCGGTTTGGTTCGCCACAGTGTCCGCATGTTCAATGCTGGTGCAAACTTGACCACCCCTTTGTTTGGTGTCGTGGTCCGGAAAGCCTATGGCTTAGGTGTGCAGGCGATGTGTGGTGCCAGTGCCCTGGTCGGGTTTTTTACAGTGGCCTGGCCAACCGCTGAATTTGCAGGGATGAATATTGAGGGTGCAGTAAAACTCGGC
>JAPKAJ010000406.1 GCA_028825345.1 Arenicellales bacterium
TGCAGAAAAGCTGCGCCGCGCCAATCTACCGGTGGTACTGGTAACCCCTGAGAATATGGTATCCGCCTGGTGCAAATACACATCGGAACAGTATCAGGTGCAAAAAGGCCTATTGGAACTTGGGGTCGAGATTAAAACAGCCCATAGCCTGCTTGCCTACGATGGCCGGGAGGTAATGATTTCCTGCACCCACACAGAGCATCAGCAGTCAATCAAAGCAGATGCGTTGATCATGGTAACGGCCCGACAGCCTAATGACGGCCTGTATCAGGCTTTGCATCACCGGATGGAAAGTGAAGAACAATCCCTGCTCCATTCATTGCGAAGAATCGGCGATTGTGACGCACCGGCCATTATTGCGGCAGCGGTTTACTCGGGCCATCGTTATGCGCGCGAGTTGGATGCCAAGCCTGATCCGAATATGCGCTGCAGGGTTGAGTAGTATCTTTATCTAGACTGCAGCGTCAGGCGTGGGGTTGTTTTCTTTTGCGCTTACAAGGCTGGGATGTCCTATGGACGCATCGGTGATCATTATTGGCTCGGGTTACAGTGCGGCGGCGGTGGTGGCGCACTTGACTCATGCAGGATTGCCCACACATGAAGTTCTGGTGATTGGATCAGGCGCACTGGGTACTGGTCAGGCCTATGGGTGTACCGCCGACTCTTTCCGACTGAATGTACGTGCGGAACTACAGCGGCTATGGCCAGATGAGCCGGAACATTTTGCCGACTGGGCAGCGGCACATTTGCAGGATCCTGCGGCTCATGACAGTGCCGGCAGCTTCTACCGGCGCCACGATTTCGCCCGCTACCTAGAAGCGCAACTGGCGGCAATTCCTGATGCCGGGGCTCTACGCCGGGTCACAGCGCGAGCCACCCGCGTTGCCGCGATGGGCCGTGGCTGGACAGTCACTTGCGATAACGCGGCACAATACGGGGCAGCGCGGTTGGTGCTGGCAACCGGCAATCCTGATCCACAATGGCCAGGGGGGGTTAGACCTGGTGATGCGCCGTCTCTGGTGCGGATGCCCTGGCGCGGAGATTGGCTCGCCGATGTCGGGTCGAAGGCACATGTCTGTGTAGTCGGCTCTGGTCTGACGGCGATGGATGTCCTCTATGCACTGGTGATGCAGGGACATCAGGGGCCAATCAGCCTGTTGTCGCCCCATGGCCTGCTGCCGCCTCGGCAGGCTGCATGGGTGGCCGGATCAGCCTATGACTGGCCAACGGGGCTGCGCGGCTCGGGTTTTATACGGACGATCCGCCAGCATCTGGGTACTCGGCGATGGCATGAGCAAGAGTGTCAGGAACGGTTTGAGGCGCTGCGGGTGCATATCAATCGGGCGTGGCAGGCTTTGCCTGCCAGGGACCGGGTACGACTGCAGCGCCGGCTCGGTTGGCTGTGGTCATTGCTACGGTTTCGTGCTGGTCCACAGACAGCGGTTGCCGCCAAGGCCATGCACGCCAGTGGACAGCTCAACATCATAAACGAGCGCTTTAGTGGCCTGGCTGCAGCAGGCGGTGGGCGTTGGCAGGTCCAGCTTTGCAGTGGTGAAGAGCTGACGGCAGATATCGTCGCCAACTGCACCGGCGTGGGGCGCGACAAATTGATCGACGCGATGATTGCGGCTGGACAGATTACTGCCATGGGATCTACGAGACAGCCGCTGGTCACACCCGAGTTGCGCGTCGTTGCGGCGGATAGCCAGCCGTATCACACTCTTTTTTGTGTCGGGCCCGCGACCGGGCTTGCGCTTGGTGATGTGGCTGGTGCTACCAGTATCGCGCGGCAGGCGGCACAACTTGCACAGACGTTACTTGCAAACCGTTAACGGGCGCCAGTCGCTGCGCGGTCACCTGAGTTTGGGCATTGATTTGATAGGTGGGCGTGGCTGAGCGCCCGGAATTCGTTCGCCAATCTGCCCAGTTGGTTAAAACCTGGGGTCGCGCAGGAGCGAAAACCCAAGGGGTTGTTGATCCGGGCAAGTATCATTTGGATGTGATCGACGGACTCAAGGACCCCCAAAGCGATATGACACGCACCCTGTTAGGGCTTGCTCCTTGACCAAGGTGGTACGCCAAAAGATCGGGGGCAACCAGTCTCAGAGAGTATCCCT
>JAPKAJ010000407.1 GCA_028825345.1 Arenicellales bacterium
TGCCAAAGAAACGTACGTAGGATTCGATGCTCTGGATCAATGGGTTGAAACTGACCTGGATCATCGCTGAGATCACGCCCCAGGCCAGAGTCACTACGACACCAGTCAGGAACAGTACAAAGAGTATTTCGTAGAAGCTGCTAGTCGGAGCGTCAATGACGCGCGAGAAGAAAAAAGCAGGCTCCTCGAAAAACGATCGCGAAAAAAACCGTGTAATGTCACCAACGAAGGTGAAGAATTTACCGCCCATCTCTAGCATGAAGCCAGATCCTCTCAAATACAGGTGTTATATGAGACCCCGGGGGTGTCCAAAGGACACCCCCGGGGTCTAACTTACTTGTATCGGGTTGGGATCAACCGGTGTTACATGCCGATTGGGAAGCGGAAGAAGTTCCAGTTTTCTCTTAGCGCCTTCTGGAACGTACGACGGTTATCCAGCGCACGCTTGAACCAGGGACTTGCAGCTGCCTGCGCGTCACTCCAGTCTGCTGCCGCCTTGTGAGCGGCTTTAATGAAGGCCGCGTCCAATTTCACGAATTCGTTGCCGTGCGCCCGCATTTTGGCCAGGGCATCGATGTCATCGTAGGCATAGCGGATCCAGCTTTCCATCACCATCAAGCGACCGGCCAGTTTGACCAGTTCTTGGTCTCCTTTAGAAATGCGATTCCACGCATCCAGATTGATCGGGCACTCCTGTACCGCACCAGGCTGGTGTACACCGGGCATGATGATGTACTTGGCGATTTTGTGAAAACCCGATGGCAGATTTACTGACGGTGAACTCCACTCTGTAGCGTCGATGACGCCACGCTCGAGCGCTGGATAGACCTCAGAGCCCGGCAGGATCACAGTGGAAGCACCCAGATTACCAGCGATTTCAGCCCAAGCACCGGCAGTTCGCATTTTCAGTCCCTGGAAGTCGGCCAGAGTCTGAATCCGCTTCTTTGAGTGCAGAAAGATTTCGGTCGGGAAAATGCCGCACGGAATGGATTCCACGCCAAACACCTCACGCCGGTATTCTGATGCGAGCTGGGCGCCGCCGCCCTCGTAAAGCCAGATGATCAGTTCTTCCGGGTTCAGGCCGCCGGCCATGTTGGCAAAAATAACGGTTGTTTTGTCGATACCCCAGTCGTATCCCATCCAGGTGTGCCCAATCTGAGCCACGTTGGATTTGACTGTGTCAGAAACTTTGAGGGCTTTGCCGAGGGTGCCTCCGGGGAAGACCTGAATCTTGATTCGGCCTGCGGTGAGCTGCTCGACGTAGTTAGCGAATCCTTCAGCATCTTTTTTTAGGAACGGCCCGCCGCCCCAGGATGTAGCCATACTCCAGTTCTCACCCGCCTGCGAGGTAGCCGCTGAGGCACATAAAGCAGCCCCTGCTAAGGCACTGAACAATACTTTAATCATACGTTTTGACATGTGACGAATTCCTCCTATGCAGAATCGTTAAGCCGACCTAATATCGCTAGCAAAGCGACTTACCGAGGTCAGTCGCTTTTATCGCCCGTTTACAACGAACTTAATAGGCAGTGTCGGCGATTTAGGCGGGAAGCGTCAAACGCTAAATACCACTATAATGTCATGGTTAAAGCGTGAGTGAACGCAAAGTATAGAGACCGCACGTAGCCGTGGCAGGGAGATATGCTGGGCCGGGTTTGTCAGGTGAGTAGCGGGATCAGTTGGGTAGCGATGGCTTCAACTTGGTCGTCCTGATAGCGATAAGGCATGAAGACCAGACGGTCGAGGCCTTCGTCTAAGTGGACTTGAATCTGTTCTGCGCATTCCTCAACGGTGCCGATGATGGCACTGTCCGCGGTTGACTTGCTACCGGCGGCGAAGTCCCACTCGGTGTCGAGCCATTCCTTCATCGGGCCCTCGATTTTTTCCCGTGGCCCAATGGCTATAGGCAATTGGTTAGTAAAAGACAAGGTCGATGGGTTACGGCCAGCCTCTTCGGCAAAAGCAAGGATACGCTTCTTGTCAGCGGCGTAGGACGCTGCGGTGTAGCAGTAGGTTAGCCAGCCATCACTTTTGGTCGCGACGCGCCGCAATACCCGCTCGGCGTAGCCGCCGATCAGGATCGGAGGGCGCGGTTGCTGCGCAGGTTTAGGA
>JAPKAJ010000091.1 GCA_028825345.1 Arenicellales bacterium
CAGTTACAGCACACTGACAGCACAGTCAGAATTTGAAGTTCGATTTTTTGATAGGGGTCCCATCCTCTATTCCAGTGTGATTCCCCTTTTTGCTGGAACGATGCCTGCCCCCTTAAGACATTTAGATAAAAACATACACAGACAACCTTACTGACGCGCTATAAGAATTTGAAGGCAGAAGATCTCATCAAGACACTCGGCTGACAGAACGGCAAAGGGTCTAGAAAACCACTGTCATGCGCCCGGCCCCTTTGTAATGCCCAGAGGCGGTGACAATATGCCTTTTACTTGGCCCTCGATCTGCTTTCCGACACCTGGACCGCCAAAATACATAACATTTCGAACAGGATGGTGGCGGCGTTCAAAGCAGTGTTGCCTGAAGGATCAAGGGGTGGGGAGACCTCGACGACATCGCCACCGATAAAATCCAGACCTGTCAGTTCGCGAATCAAGCGCTGGGCTTCGCGCATGGTGATACCACCAGCCTCAGGTGTGCCGGTGCCGGGCGTATAGACCGGATCCAACCCGTCGACATCGAAGGTCAGATACGCCGGCCCGTTACCCACCACCCGTTTGGCTTCTTGGGCTACCGCCTGCCAGCCCAGGTCATCGAATTCTTCGATGGTAATCACCCGCATCCCCTTGTCCCGCGAATAGTCGAGGCCGTCGGCAAAGTTCTGACCGCCGCGAATCCCGATCTGTACGGTTCTCCGGGGATCGATCAACCCTTCTTCTGTCGCCAGGCGAAACGGTGCACCATGATGAAATTTTGACCCAAAAACCGCCGGCCAGGTATCGGTATGGGCATCAATATGGACCAGCCCCAGCGGTTGATCGTAGCCGGGCGCCAGTGCTTTTAGAATCGGGTAGGTGACTGAATGATCGCCCCCGACGGCCAGAGGGCGAACCCCCGATTTAGCAATGGCTACAAAATATCGTTCGATATCGTTGATTGCCTGGTCCAGGCTGAATAAGTCATTAAATCGAACGTCACCCAAATCTGCTACGCGGGCCCGGTCATAGGGCTGCTCCCCCGTTGCGACATTGATTGCACGCATCAGGGTTGACTCATTTCGCACTTCCCGGGGGCCATAACGGGCCCCAGTTCGGCAGGTCAAACCGCCGTCGTAGGGTATTCCGATGATCCCGATATCCACCCCATCAAGTGATTCGACGTGCGGCGTGCGCATAAAGGTCGCTACTTCAGTGAAGCGAGGGGCTTGCATGGGCTCATAGGGCTCGCCGGTAATATCTGTGCGTTGGTAAAAATCTTTCTGGTCTGTGTTTGACATCTTCAATCTCCTGGCCGGTACGCCATTATGCGGCTTAAGTCGCCGCACGACCTTCAATTGTGCGTTGTTTCGTAACTTTGTGACACCATGAAGTACTACTGTGATCAGGGCAGTGTTCGTGCGACTAACGGTGGTTGCTGCGATAATAATCCGCAAGCCCGAGCTATAGTCGATAGACTTCCCTCAAACAACTCTGCCGCACCAAATGGTTTTCCCGCTGAGCGCTGATGACCCATAAGACAAACTCGGAATAACCCCATATCTGACTATGCTTCAAAAAGATTAATGAGTTTATTAGCAATAAAAAGATCTTGAATGGCAATGCCTGAACTATCAAATATAGTAATGTCGGTCGATGATATGCGGCCAGAACGTATACCGTTTAAAACCTGACCTATATCAGTAATTGAAGCATTTTTTGCGTGTTGGAATTCACCAATCTCAACTGACTGGGATTCAAAGTCACAAAACAGCGCAGCGTTCAGATACAGTTCAATAGGCAACTCTTGCTTGCCTTTTTTATCTGCTCCCATCGCCGATATATGTGTGCCTGGTTTTACCCATTCGGCTTGAAATAATGCGGTGCCTGATGTCGTAGCGGTAATAATAATGTCGGCATTTTCACAAGCAGTTTTAGCATCCGAAGATTTTGCGGATACCCCTTTTTTACGTAATTTGTCGATCAACGCTTCGGTTTTCTCAATAGAACGTCCAACAACCAGTACGGTATCAAGATCCCTTACCTCCGAAACCGCCATTACCTCATATTCAGCCTGATGACCAGTACCAAAAACCGCTAGTGAGCTTGCGTCTCTACGGGCCAAATAATCAACAGCGACAGCATCCGCCGCCGCAGTACGAAAAGCATTGACTTGGCTGGCCTCTACAATAGCTTTTAACGATCCATTATCTGAATCTAAAAGAAAAATTGTTGTTCCATGACAAGGCCTGCCCAGCGCAATATTTTGAGGCCAGTAACTGCCCGTTTTCCAACCTACAATGGACTCAGTACACGCCGATTTAAGTGAAAACGTGGAACCAGGCATCGTTCCCGCCGCATTCACAACAGGAAACAATGTGGCCTTATCCGATACTGCTGCAATAAATGCGTCTTTCACTGCATGATAAGCTAATTCGTTTGAAATCAGCGTTGCTGTTTGTTCTTCATTAAGAAATATCATCTTACCTACCACCCTTGAATTCTGACCCAACTTTCATATGTTTGATTAACCTTATCAAACACGTGATACCTACGGTGCATAGCAGACGTTGCACAAGCATGATTGGGTAAAATATGAATTTTTAAGCCAATTGGAAAGTCATCGAAATTAATGGTACCGGGTAGAGCGGAACCAATAATCCCATGCTCTTGATTAACCTTAATCACTTGTAGGCCATTAATGATCTGGCCATCCGTGGTCGCCACTAGCCCATAACCACAATCTTGCGGCTGCTTAGCTGTTCCTCTGTCTGATGACAATGCCATCCACCCTGCATCAATAAACAACCATCCTTTATCTTTATTTTGCCCGATGATGGTTGTTACCACAGAGGAGGCAATATCGGTTTTTTCACACACACCAATACCCGCCATCACCAAATCGAAAAACGTGTAAACACCTGCTCTCACTTCGGTTATTCCATCTAGGTTTTGATAACTATGTGCTGTAGGAGTAGAGCCAATAGAGACCACTCGACACGATATATCTCTCTTAGAAAGGTTACTCACCGCCAGACGAACTTGATTAACTTCATTCTGTGCCGCTTTTTGTAAAGATACTTTATCTAAACAACTATATGACCCTCCTGCGTGAGCAAGAACACCGAGGAACCTTCCTTGTCCACTATCTAGTGTTTTCGCAACTTGAATCAGTAGAGGGTCGTTAGGTTTAAGCCCCCCTCTATTACCATCACAGTCGATTTCAACTAATGCTGAAATACTGCAATCATTCTCTTCGCAAAATTTATTGATACTCCGTGCCTGATCTACGCTATCAAGAAGCACACTAACATTCGCGCCTAGTGCATTAAGATTTTTTATTCTGTTCAACTTGGATTCAACGACGCCAACCGCATACAACACATTGGTATAGCCTCTTGAAACGATGGCCTCAGCTTCTTTTACCGTTGAAACGGTTATCGGACTATGTTTATCTACCAATAAATAGTCTAACGCGCCGAAAGAACGGATAGTTTTAAAGTGGGGGCGAAACGACACGTTAAAATCACAGAGGTAATTATTTAACCGGTCGATGTTGTTCAAAAAAACGTTTTTATTCACATGTAAAAAGGGCGTATCAACTGTGTTGAATATTTCGTTCTCGTCACTGTATGTTGTTAACATCATGGCCACCTCGAAATGTTGATCGCTTTTGTCACAGTATTAACCTAAGTTACCTTTAATGTAAATTAACAAAAATTAACTCAATGGTTAAGGTTGAACTTAAGGACACCTACCCCGGCATTCCCTGGCACAAACACTTCCCTGTCAGCCTAGAAGCTGTGGTGTAACTCCTCAAGCGGCGACCTTGGCGCTGATAAATGGTTTGCTGCATACTCTGGGCCACAGTCATCTTACCGCAGCGATACGAAGAACCATGAAAGCAGCAGTCCTTAACGCGATCCCGGGTCAGCTCGAGATCGAAGATATCGAGATCGGCGAGCCGGGACCCCGCGAGGTCCTTATCACTACCAAGGCGGCTGGGCTGTGCCACAGCGACCTGCACCACATGGAAGGTAAGTACCCGCACCCGTGTCCTGCGGTCCTTGGCCACGAGTCAGCCGGTGTGGTCGAAGCGGTCGGTTCGATGGTGACCTATGTGCAACCCGATGACCATGTCATCACCTGCCTGTCAGCATTCTGTGGGCACTGCGAGGAATGCCTCTCAGGTCACATGAGCAGATGCGAACTCAAGGCGACAGAGCTCGTTCGTCAACCAGGTGAACCGCCACGATTGCACCGACAAGACGGCGAAGTGGTCAACCAGTTCCTGCACCTGTCATCGTTCGCCGAGCAGATGCTCATTCACGAGCACGCCCTCGTAAAGATCGACAAGGATATGCCGCTCGACCGCGCGTCGCTCATCGGTTGCGGTGTCACGACCGGTTTGGGCGCGGTCTTCCGCACTGCCAAGGTCATGCCTGGTGAGTCGACAGCCGTGATCGGTTGCGGCGGGATCGGACTCTCCGCAATTCAAGGCGCACGCATCGCCGGCGCGAACAAGATTGTCGCCGTCGACATGATCGAGAGCAAGCTCGAACTTGCGCAGGCCATGGGGGCCACCCACATCGTCAACGCAAGCGACACCGACGCCGTCGCTGCGGTCAAAGACCTGACCAACGGGGGCGTCCACCATTCGTTCGAAGCGGTCGGCGCAAAAGTCACGGCCGAACAAGCGTTCGAAATGCTGCGTCGTGGCGGCCAGGCGACTGTAATCGGTATGATCCCGGTCGGCACGACTGTCGAAGTACACGGCCCTGAGTTGCTCGACGAAAAGACCCTCACCGGTTCGAACATGGGCTCCAATCAGTTCCGCACCGACATGCCCCGGTTCATCGAGATGTACATGGACGGTCGCCTGCGCCTCGACGAGATGATCTCGAAAACGATCACACTCGAAGAGATCAACGCCGGCTTTGAGGACATGAAATCGGGCCACCTCGCCCGCAGCGTGATTGTATTCTGAACAACTAATTACATTTGGAATCTAACTCCGAATGTCACTGGTTCGAGGTGATGTGGGCGCTCAGGTCGTCGAAACGCGGGGCCAAACTGGGCTGCCGTGAAAGCGTTCAGCCAGCACATCCTTGTGACGGACAAGAAGCTCATCGTCATCCTCAGCAAGCTCGGATGCTTCTGAAGGGATTAGTGTCGCGATGGAGAGATCAAGGTTGTTGCCGTATGAATGCATACTCTGGTATATGATGTATCATTATCAGTAGGTTACCAAAGAAACACTTGGTAACTGCCTAAATAACACCATAGAGGATTACACAATGAAACTGCTACGTTCGATAAGAATCTTCAGTATTTTGCTGCTTGCCATGGGCATCGCGCAAGTTGCCAGTGCTGACACTCTTAAATTGAAACTCGGCAATGAGGGCACCTATCCCCCGTTTGCCATTACGGCTACTGACGGCACCTTGAGTGGCATGGAGCCGGATTTGGCGCGGGCCCTGTGTGACCGCATGCATGCCGAATGTGAAATCGTGACCATGGACTTCGGCGCGCTTTTGCCGTCGCTGGTCGCGGGCAAGCTGGACATGATCGTGTCACAGCTTACCAGGAAGCCCGAGCGCATGAAGGCAACCCAGTTTACCCGCGACATTCTCGAGAACTCGGCCGTGTTCGTGGTATCGAAGGATTGGAATAAGGGCTTCAGCACCGACGATCTAAATGGTGTGAAGGTTGCTGTCCAAAAAGGCTCCGCCCATGCTTCGTGGATAGAGGACAACCGCCCCGAAGCCAAGCCGGTCTATTACGAGAACCCCAACCAGCAGAAGCTCGACCTCCTGGCCGGGCGGGTCGATACCGTGTTTGGCGCCAAACTCAATTGGGTGGCGACCTTCATTGATACACCCGAAGGCGACGGTTACAAACTCATACCTGGATCTAGCGAGGAGAGCCTCTGGTTGCTGGGCAGCAGGATCGGAGCGGGCTGGGCGGTTCAGAAAGGCGAGATCGAGCTTAGCGAGAAGGTGAACGCCGCTCTCAACTCGATGATCAAGGACTGCACTTACACGAAGATCCGACTGAAATACCTCTCCGAACCAACCCTGACCGACGAACCGAAAGAGTGCCTGTAACGGCCGCAGCGTCGCTCCACGATGGTTGAATTCGGTGCGCGAGGGTGCCCCGCTAGGTAGAGGACGTGCACCCTGATGGAACTGCTCAACTTTGATGACACCGGCTATGGAGACGAGCTCCTGGCCGGTGTCTTCATCACCATTCGGCTGGCGTTACTCAGCTTCCTGCTGGCCCTTATACTGGGCGTTGTTCTAGGGTTTGTCGCGCTTGCAAAAAACCGTTTGCTGCAGGCATTTTGGCGGACTTACGCCTCCGTTTTCATGGGTGTGCCGTCGATCCTCATCGTGTTTTTTCTCTATTTCAACGCCCCCGGCCTTCTCAAATCAGCCTTCAACCTGCGCGTCGACGTCACGCCATTTGTAGCCGGGGTCTCAGCCCTCGCCATCGTCTATGCCGCCTATATCGGCGAAGCGGTACGCGGCGCCGTGCTAAACATCCCGCGTGGACAATGGGATGTGGCCCGCGCCTTAGGATTGAAAAACCTCTCGATGTGGTGGCTGGTCATCCTGCCCCAGATCTGGCGTATCGCGCTGCCCGGCGTCACGAATATCTGGATGACGACCCTGAAGGACACGGCCCTGGTGTCCCTCGTCGGCCTTACGGATCTGGTTCGTATGGCGGACATAGCAGCCGCCGCAACCCAAGAGCCGTTCTTGTTCTACGTCGTCGCGGGCCTGGTGTTCGTGGTGTTCAGCGGTTTGACCATGGCCGGAAGCGTCCGCCTCGAGCGCTGGGCATTTCGCGGACAGCAGAAGACCAAGGGTTAATAAAGGCAATGGAATTCAACGTCGAACTGGCTTGGAATATTCTGCCCAGCTTGCTGAAGGGAGCGGGAATCACGCTGGCGCTGATTCCCCCGACCATGGTGCTGGGCATGATCATTTCCATCCCAATCACAATGGCGCGGCTATCGTCGAACCGGGTGTTAGCCGGCGCCGCCTGGTCCTTTACGACGTTCTTTCGCGGCGCACCGGCTCTCATCCTCCTCTATATGGTCTACAACGGCCTAGCGACCCTGAGCATCGTGCGGGATACCTTTCTTTGGAACATTTTTTCCTCAGCCTATACCTGCGCCGTTATCGGCCTGACCCTGAACCACGCTGGCTTTCTGACCGAAGTCCTGCGCGGCGCCATTCAGGCTGTGCCCCAGGGGCTGCTAGAAGCGGGATACTCGCTGGGCCTGAGCCGAACGAAGGTCTTCATTACCATAACCATGCCGGTAGGTCTCCGGTTGGGCCTCTCCGCCTACAAGAACGAGGTTATCCTGTTCACCAAAGGAACCGCGGCGGTCGGAGCGATCACGGTTATCGATCTCTTGAGGGTCGCGAACGAGACGGTCTCCAAGTCGTTCGACCCCCTGACGCCGCTGGTCATGGCCGCCGCGCTATACTGGCTGATAGTGCAGTTTATCCTGTTCTGTTTCAACAATGCCGAACGGAAGTTGGCATTCCACACATGAGGTAACGTCATGGACCGTGAACCCACCAAGCGCTTGGACATGCCCTTTGTTGGCATTCCCACCTTCCTGCGCACCGAATACTGCAAGGACCTTGCTCGGCTGGACGCGGAAATTGCGGTGATGGGGGTTCCGTTCGACGAAGGCGTTCCCTTCATGCCCGGCTCTCGTTTCGGGCCCCGGGTGATCCGCGAGCATTCCCTCAGGCTCACCGGCGCGGGCAAGGGATTTTACGATCTGCAGCGCAAGAAGCAGTTCCTGGAACATGAGCTGGCGGATGGGCGCATCGTCGATGTCGGCGACGCCGATATTCTGCCCACCAATATCAAAGGCACGTTCGACAATGTCACGGCCATGGTGCGCGAGATCCTGGACCGCGGCGCCATGCCGCTCGTGTTGGGCGGCGACCACGCCATTACCTATCCCGTGGTGCGCGCCTATTCGGAGCCGATCCATGTGGTGCATTTCGATGCCCACCTAGACTACGCGCCCTTCATTCACGACCTGGAGTACACGAACGGGCACGCGTTTCGCCACATCAGCCCGATGCCTCATGTGCAGAGTCTGGCCCAGGTCGGCATACGAAGCCTGCGCAATAGCCGCGAGGTGGTCGAGGACTCCCTGAGCGACGGCAACACCATCGTGACCATGCAGGACTTCTACGAGAACGGGCCGCGTTCCGTGGCAGAGGCCCTGCCCAAGGATTCCAAGACCTATGTGAGCATCGATGTAGACGTGCTCGACATCTCGCTGGTACCGGGTTGCGTTTCAGCCGAACCGAATGGCATGAGCTACGCGGAGCTGCGCGACACCTTGATCGGCCTCGCAGAGCATACGGACGTGATCGGTTTCGATTTCGTCGAAGTGAATCCGCAGCTCGATGTGGGCACCGGCGTGACGAGCTATCTCGGCGCCCATCTCGTGGTCGAGTTCCTGGGCCACATCTGCGATCAACCCCGGTGGCTGGCGCGGCGGGAGGGCTGAGGCTTGGGACTGGCTCAGGGCGACATCAGAACACGGTCCAGACCGGCCATGACCAAAAAAAGGCCGAGGTCAGGGCTAGTCCTGAATTCAAGTCTTTTAGCACAGCCGAACGGCGAGGCCGTTAAGACTAGAATTTCGTAATGCGCTTTACCACGTAACTTCACGTGGGGACCGACACGAAGACATCTTTTTGAGTGATACGGACCGGACTGAATTTCTAACTATACTGGGCGGCGTCTGTAGCCAA
>JAPKAJ010000408.1 GCA_028825345.1 Arenicellales bacterium
GAGGACAAACTGGGTATCCCCGTGATTGATCACTGGTGGCAAACAGAAACCGGTTGGTCTATCGCGGCTAATTGTGCGGGCCTTGGGTTGTTGTCGATCAAAGAGGGTTCGCCCTCGGTTGCGGTCCCGGGTTGGGACTTGCAGGTTCTCGACGACAATGGTCGGCAGGCTCCGGCGGGGGAGATCGGCACTTTGGCTGCCAAATTGCCTTTACCCCCGGGCACTTTCCCAACCCTGTGGAACGCACGCCAGCGCCACTTTGATTCGTACCTCAAGCAGTTTGAGGGGTACTACAACACCTCGGATGCAGGCATTATTGATAGTGATGACTATGTTTTTGTCATGTCGCGCACGGACGACATCATCAATGTGGCCGGACACCGGCTGTCGACTGGCGCAATGGAAGAGGTTCTGGCAGATCATCCGGCGGTCGCTGAATGCGCAGTGACCGGGGTGGCAGATGATCTCAAAGGTCAGGTGCCGATGGGTTTTCTGGTGTTGAGCGCTGGATGCGAGCAGGCCGACGATGAGATTATTGCCGAGGCCGTGGCGATGGTGCGTGACCGGATAGGCCCCGTCGCCGCCTTCAAACAGGCTTTGGTGGTCAACCGGCTACCCAAGACGCGCTCGGGAAAAATTTTGCGAGGCACCATGCGTAACATTGCTGATGGAACGCCCTGGAAAATGCCGGCAACGATCGATGACCCTGTAATCCTCGATGAGATTACCCAGGCGTTGTCGACTATAGGTTATCCCCGTTGATCGCACTGCGAAGCTATCCATGAGTGATTCGGAAGCCGTGACTCTCGCGCAATGGACTGCGCTCGCCGAGCAGGAATTGGGCGATCGGGATCGCAAGTCTCTCGAGTGGGAGACTCCCGAAGGTATAACGGTTAAACCGCTTTATACCGTTGATGATCTGGATACTTGTGGCCATCAAGCATCTTTGCCTGGGTTCCCGCCTTATGATCGTGGCGTCCGCGCAACCATGTATGCCGGACGGCCCTGGACGATCCGTCAGTACTCTGGGTTCTCTACGGCTGAAGAATCCAATGCGTTTTACCGACGCAATCTGGCCGCAGGTCAAAGCGGCTTGTCGGTGGCTTTTGACCTGGCAACCCACCGTGGTTATGACTCCGATCACCCGAGAGTCACAGGAGATATTGGCAAGGCCGGAGTGGCGATCGATTCCGTCGAGGACATGAAGATCCTTTTTGATCAGATTCCTCTGGACGAGATGTCTGTATCCATGACCATGAACGGGGCCGTGCTGCCGGTGCTGGCGATGTTCATTGTGGCGGGCGAGGAGCAAGGAGTTGATATCGCGAAACTATCCGGCACCCTGCAGAACGATATTCTCAAGGAGTTTATGGTTCGAAATACCTATATATATCCGCCCCAGGCTTCCATGCGGATCGTATCGGATATTATTGGTTATACGGCTCAGCATATGCCCCGGTACAACCCGATTTCTATTTCGGGTTACCACATACAAGAAGCGGGTGGGACAGCGGTACAGGAACTTGCCTACACCTTAGCTGATGGCATCGAGTATATGCGCACGGCAATTAACAGTGGGTTGGATATCGATCGGTTTGCGCCGCGTTTATCGTTCTTCTTCGGCATTGGCATGAATTTTTTCATGGAAGTGGCCAAGTTACGGGCCGCCCGATTACTCTGGGCCGAACTGATTAAGGAAAAATTTAACCCGTCTGATCCACGCTCGCTCATGTTGCGTACACACTGCCAGACATCCGGTGTGAGCCTGACCGGTGAAGACCCTTACAATAATATTGTCCGTACCACGATCGAAGCCCTGGCCGCGGTGTTTGGGGGTACCCAGTCGTTACACACCAATAGCTTTGATGAGGCCTTGGCGCTCCCTACGGATTTTTCGGCCCATATTGCACGCAATACCCAACTCATCCTGCAAGAGGAGACTGGGATAACTCGAGTGGTTGATCCTTTGGGGGGTTCGTACTATGTAGAAAGCTTGACCGCCTCTCTGGTCAGTCATGCACGCTCGTTGATTGACGAAGTTGAAGCGATGGGCGGCATGACCGAAGCGGTCACCAGTGGAGTGCCAAAACGGCGTAT
>JAPKAJ010000409.1 GCA_028825345.1 Arenicellales bacterium
TCACCCCTCGGCCCGGGCAACCGGTGATCCGGGAGGTGCGCGCCCTGGTCAGCAACCCCGATCAATATGGCGCCAGCGATGTCCACGACACGCCCGATACGCACTGGATCGCGGGTTGCCCCGCAAGCGACGGAAGCTGGGATCACCAGACGACGCATCCGCCGATTGCCAATCCGATGTCGGGCTATCCCAAATACGCCGGATCGCGGCAAAGCTGGGGTGTTTCAGCGGTGCCGTCTGTCATCGTTGAGATCGAAGATGAAGACGGCCGTATCGGTATTGGCGTCAGCACAGGGGGCGCGGCAGCGGCCAATCTGATCGAACAACATTTGTCGATTTTTGTCGAAGGTCAAACCGCCGCGAACCGGACACTGATCTGGGAACAGATGTGGCGCGCTTCGATCCACTATGGTCGTAAGGGACTGGGCGTCCATGCGATCAGCGCGATTGACCTGGCACTTTGGGATTTGTACGGGCGAACGGTTGGCGCTCCGGTGTTTGATCTGATGGGCGGGCGCACAAAGGATCGTGTCCCGGTCTATGCCACAACAGCGCGCCCAGATCATGCCAAGGCGCTCGGCTTTCACGGCGCAAAAGTTCCCCTCCCATATGGCCCGGGCCATGGCATGAAAGGCATGAGTGACAACATCGCCTTTCTTGCCAATTGGCGCGAGAAGGTGGGGCCGGACTTTCCGTTGATGTTGGATTGCTACATGTCCATGACGACAGATTACGCCGCCGAACTGTCGCGACGTTTGGCACCTTACAATTTCCAGTGGATCGAAGAGCCATTAATGCCCGACGACTATGAAGGTCACAGGCGATTGGCTGCTAAGATGAACACATGTGCGGGCGGCACTGTTCTGGCATCAGGCGAGCATGAATACACAAGATTTGGATATGAGCAACTGATGGATGCCGGCGTTGGACTTATCCAACCGGATGTCATGTGGATGGGTGGCCCGACAGAATTTATCCGCGTTGCCGCTCAGGCCAACGCCCGTTCTGTGGAGGTGATCCCCCACGGTTGCGGCGTCTACGGGTACTACATGGCCATGGCGCTGGATTGTGTCGCGTTGGCCGAGTTCATGATGATGAGCGAAATGGCCGACAAGATCGAACCCAACTTTGGCACGTTGTTCAAAAGTGAACCTTTACCCGAGAGCGGGTATATTTTGCTGCCGGACACACCGGGCTTCGGATTGGAGCTCAATCACGATGCGCTTAATCTGATCCGGCCATTCGACCGGTCCAAATAATAATAATTGTGAGGAGAAGCAGGTGAACAAATACGACTTTGACGGAAGAACGGCCATTGTAACCGGCGGCGCGCAGGGTATCGGCCACGCTGTCGCTGAAGAATTGGCCAAAGGCGGTGCGCGTGTCGCCATATGGGATACAGACTTTGAGCTGGCCAGTAAGACAGCAAAAGACCTTGGTGACGGATCTCTTTCGGTCAAGGTTGATATTGCCAACTGGTCAAGCGTCGAAGCAGCTTATCGAAAAACCAAAGACGCTTTCGGTCGGGTCGATATCATGGTGAACTCGGCTGGGATCGCCGGATCGAACGCACCTGTCGCTGATTATCCTGTCGAGGAGTTCCACCAGATCGTTGCCGTGAATCTTCTTGGTGCCTTCCACGTCAACAAGGTGGTCGCAGCCAACATGAGGGAGCAAAATTATGGGCGGATCGTCAACATCGCCTCGGTCGCAGGAAAGGAAGGCAACCCGAATGCGTCGGCCTATTCCTCGTCCAAAGCAGGTGTCATCGGGCTGACTAAATCACTGGGCAAGGAAATGGCCGATTGCGACATTGCGGTGAACTGCGTCACGCCCGCCGCAGCCCGCACGCGCATTTTTGACCAGATGAGCCAGGAACATATTGACTATATGCTGTCGAAAATCCCACGCGGAAGGTTCCTGGAACTGGACGAGGCCGCGGCGATGATTGTCTGGCTAGCCTCGTCTGAGAATAGTTTCACCACCGGTGGTGTGTTTGATCTGTCCGGTGGGAGGGCGACATATTGACTTGGTATTCAAGGAGTTTCGCTCGGGTAACACGCCCGTACTGTGGTTCAGTCAGGCGGTGCGCCTTAG
>JAPKAJ010000410.1 GCA_028825345.1 Arenicellales bacterium
TCGAAGCGCGGAGCCCGGCATGGAAAGCGGGGCTGCGTAAGAATGACCTGATTGTTTCCATCAATCGCGAACGGGTAAAAAATATTGATGATGCCAGACAAGTTGTCTCCAAGCATTCAGCCGGAGTTTTGTTGCAAATCAAACGAGGCGATTCGGCACTGTTTCTGGCCATTCGTTGATTGTGGTCAAGCCGTGAAGTTGCGTGCCACTCTGTTAAGACAGATCACTTTGTCTCTATCGCCATGAACGCTGCTATTTCCGCTTCGATCCTGGCTGCAGATGTGGCTTGCTTGGGTGATGAGGTGGATCATGTTCTGCTGTCCGGAGCCGGGCGCGTTCATCTTGATGTGATGGATCATCACTATGTGCCCAACTTAACTTTTGGCCCGCTGGTCTGTGAGGGGTTGCGTCGACATGGCATCGATGCACCGATCGATGTTCATTTGATGGCGAAACCTGTGGATCCGCTTATTCGAGAGTTTGCTGCAGCGGGCGCTACGTCGATTACTTTTCATCCCGAAGCTACTGATCACGTGGATCGCTCACTGGGCTTAATTCGTGAACTCGATTGCCAATGTGGACTCGCGTTTAATCCAGCCACTTCCCTCGATTTATGCCGACAACTGGCATCCCGGCTCGACATCATGTTGCTGATGTCGGTGAATCCAGGTTTCGGCGGGCAGGTGTTTATTGACTACGTGCTTGATAAAGTGAGCGAAGCGCGACAAATGATTGATGCCAGTCGTTATGCAATTCGGCTTGAAGTAGATGGTGGAATCAAAGAAGACAACATTGCGGCTGTCGCGAAGGCCGGCGCAGATACGTTTGTCATCGGCTCTGGACTTTTTGGCTATCGCCAAATAAAGGACCCCAATGGTTACGATACCGTGATATCTGCGCTTAGTGCGCGCCTGACGGAGAAGCGCTAGTGATGAGTGGAGCTCAAACAGATGCGGTGACAGTTGGGACAGTGGCCGTTAATTCGCTCCGGGCGTTTCTGTTTGATCTTGATGGCACATTGGTTGATTCGGTGCCTGATTTGACGACCGCAGTAAACCAACTGCGCAGGGCGTGGCGCTTTGAGCCAGTGAGCGAAGAGCGAGTGCGGTGCTGGATTGGTGACGGAGCACACCGGTTAGTCGAGCGCGCGCTTCCCAGCACAACAGGGGGTTTACTGGACGAGGCCGAACTCGAGCAGGCGTACACCTTATTCGTGGATTATTACCAGCGATCGATCTGTGATCGCAGCACGGTTTACCCGGGCGTGTTGGAATTACTGGAAAACTTGAGTTCCCGCGGGTATTTTCTTGGTGTGGTGACGAACAAGCCTCGCCAGTTTGCCGAGTTGCTGCTCGCGCGCCTTAATCTGAGCGGTCATTTCGATGTGTTGGTTGCCGGCGATGATCTCCCGTCCATGAAACCGCATCCAGCCATGTTGGTACATGCCTGTGAAGCACTGGGTGTCCTACCTGGACAAGCTGTGTTCGTCGGTGATTCAAGGACCGATGTGGCGGCAGCTCGTGCCGCACGGATGCCTGTCCTGTTGGCTGGTTGGGGCTATGACCCAACTGCTGGGGAAGGTGACGTAATGCCGGATGGCATCCTGCGAGACGTTCGGGATATCGTGCTGTGGGTAAGTCCGGGGATTGATAGATGACTACTATTGTGGACTTCGAACGGTTTCGTGACGAAGGATACAACCGTATTCCGTTGATGCGCGAAGTCCTGGCTGATCTTGATACGCCGGTTAGCATCTACCTCAAACTGGCGCAGGGTCGATACAGTTATCTGCTGGAATCTGTTCAGGGGGGCGAGAAATGGGGGCGGTACTCTATTATCGGATTGCCCTGCCGAACGATCGTTCGGGTAACTGGTCAACGGTTGGTCATCGAGCAGGACGGCAAAGAGATTCATAGTGAGTTAACCGCTGACCCGTTGGCTGAGATCCAGCGTATACAACAGCAGTTCAAAGTCCCCCCAATCAAGGGATTGCCGCGGTTTAGTGGAGGCCTGGTTGGCTACTTCGGCTATGAAACGGTGCGTTATGTTGAAGAGCGGCTTGGTCTTTCCGACAAACCAGACCCAGTTTTGTC
>JAPKAJ010000411.1 GCA_028825345.1 Arenicellales bacterium
GGTGAAAGCCTCTGGCGGTGATGCCGCCGAACTTATCGCACAGACGGCCGGGCTGGGAGAGGAGATCGCCAATGTTGAGTCGAGCCTTGAGGAGGTACGCCGTTCGCTGGATCATATTGTTCGAGAGATTCCGAATATCCCACATGGCAGCGTTCCGGCTGGCGACAGCGAAGCGGATAACATTGAGCAAAGGCGTTGGGGCACGCCGACGGCTTTAGCCTTTGAGCCGCTGGACCACGTCAGTTTGGGTACCGGCCTTGGGATGATGGATTTTGAATCTGCGACGCGCTTGACCGGAAGTCGATTTGTGGTCCTAACAAATAGTATCGCTCGAATGCACCGCGCGCTTATTCAGTTCATGTTCGATGTGCACACCCTCGAACACGGGTATGAGGAGACCTACGTTCCTTACCTGGTGAATGCCGAATCGCTTTTCGGTACTGGACAACTGCCCAAATTTGCCGACGATCAATTCATGACGACGGGAGATCCGCCTTACTACTTGATCCCTACCGCCGAAGTGCCGGTCACTAACCTTTTTGCTGGTGGCATCCTCAATGCAGAAGAACTGCCAGTCAGGCGCGTCTGTCATACGCCCTGTTTTCGACGTGAGGCCGGGTCTTATGGTAAGGACACTCGGGGAATGATCCGCCAGCACCAGTTCGAGAAAGTGGAACTGGTGCAGGTAGTAGAGCCGGACAAATCCTGGGAAGCACTGGAGGAGTTAACCGGACACGCCGAAGTCATTCTTCAAAAGCTCGAATTACCGTATCGCGTCGTAACTTTGTGCAGTGGCGATCTGGGATTTTCGGCCGCCAAAACCTACGACCTGGAGGTGTGGCTTCCAGGGCAACAGTGCTATCGAGAGATATCGTCCTGTAGTAACTTTGAAGCCTTTCAGGCACGGCGAATGCAGGCGCGCTGGCGTAATGCCGCTACCGGAAAGCCGGAACTGGTGCACACCCTAAATGGCTCAGCCTTAGCGGTGGGACGGACACTGGTAGCGATTATAGAAAACTACCAGCTTGAATCGGGGGCGGTCCGAATTCCCAGTATCCTCCAGCCTTACATGGGTGGAGTCGAGAGCATCACCCCCTAATAAAAAGCCCCGGCAGGTGCCGGGGCTTAAATGCAACATTTTCGGCTGGAATCAGTCGTCGCCGCCAAATATCCCAAGAATCTGCAGCAGGCTCAAAAACAGATTGTAGATCGCTACGTACAGCGTGATCGTAGCCATGATGTAGTTGGTCTCGCCGCCATGGATGATTGCACTGGTCTGATAGAGAATCAGGCCGCTCATCAGCAGAATAAACATCGCCGAGACGGCTAGCGAGAGCGCCGGAATACTGAAAATCACGGCTCCAAGGCCCGCCAGAAAGGCAACCAGAATACCGGCGAATAGCATTCCGCCTAAAAAGCTGAAATCCTTTCGGGAAGTTAGTGCATAGGCGGACAACCCCACGAATATCAGGCCGGTGCCCGCAAGCGCTGTCATCACCAGTTGGTCGCCGTTCGGTATTGAATTAACGTACAGGTTGATGATCGGGCCCAGGGTCAGACCCATGAAGCCGGTCAGAGCGAAGACAAAGACCAGGCCAAGAGCAGAGTTACGAAAACGCCTTGCCGCATACATCAGTCCAAAGTAGCCGATGAGCGTGACAACCAGTCCGGGGTGCGGCCATTGCATCATCATGGATAGGCCGGCCGTTGCCCCACTGAAGAGCAACGTTGCTGACAGTAGAGCATAGGTGTTCCTGAGGACATTGTTTAATTCGACGCCTTGTACGGCAGGGCGGGTCGCGCTAAGGGTTTGACGGTTGATCATCGTGCGAAGGCTCTCCATAAGTTCGATTGGAATAAAAATTATAAATTTAATCTGGGTTAATTATGCCAGATTTCAAGATCCACTGCCCCGTCAAAGCTTGGGGTTAGTACGCTCAAAACCTTATAATTAAGAGCAATATCGGTTTTGGCCTGTCTTTGGCCAACCCCATGGAGAGGTGGCAGAGTGGTCGAATGCGGCGGTCTTGAAAACCGTTGAACTGAAAGGTTCCGGGGGTTCGAATCCCTC
>JAPKAJ010000412.1 GCA_028825345.1 Arenicellales bacterium
GCCGTCATTAGCGTCACCCAGTTCAAAGCAAGCGCCGCGAGTAACGTAATCCCAGATTCGGTCACCCTGGGAGCAACCGTGCGATGCCTGAGAAATGAAACTCGTGACCTGCTGGAAAGCGCGCTAGGAGAAACCGCCCGGGGTATTGCCAGTGGCTGTGGCGTAGACGCTGAGTATCAGTATGTCCGAGGCGATATCGCGACCGTTAACCATGACGAACAGACAGACATTTGTTCACAGGTGGCGGCGAATCTCGTCGGACCTGAACGTGTTTTCACCAATATCGACCCCCTCATGGGCTCGGAAGATTTTGGCTGGATGCTTCACGAGCGACCCGGTTGTTATCTCTTCCTCGGTAACGGAATTGGCGAAACGGGCGGCTGCATGGTGCATAACCCGCACTACGACTTCAACGACGATATCCTCAATATCGGCGCTGCTTATTGGGTTGAGCTGGCGCGAACAGTTCTGCCCATCAGCCGATAGGACGTTCCTCGCGCACCACAGTTACTCTCGTGCAACACCCGGCAAATCACCGGTTTAATCAGGCACTTTGCGCATTGCCGCTACCGCTTCATGCCATCGCCAGCAACTGGTGGCAGGCCATTCGACAGCAACCCGACACAGTTCAAGCTCTTGATGCCCTTATTCTCAACGAGGCCGGAGACAGCGTGCTAACGTCGCTTCCCCAGGTACTCGCGGGCAGCGACTATATCGGGCGCAGCCTGGCCCGTACCCCCGGACTATTCGCTTCCCTCGTTGGATCAGATTCGGTTCTCGAACCGCGATCAAATGGGCATATAGAAAAGGAGTGCGTTGTATTACGCGGGCACGCAGCCGATTCTCAACACCTCGGCAGCACTCTGCGAGTCTGGCGCCGTACGGAACTCGTGCGCATCGGTTGGCGTGACCTCGCAGGTTGGGCAAAACTTGAAGAAGTTGTCGAAACACTCTCAACCGTAGCAGATCATGCCGTCTCGGTAGCGCTCGCGTGCGCACACTATCAAGTCGCAAAACGACATGGTGAACCCATAGGCAGCATCAGCGGTAACCCCGTCCGCCTGGTCGTTCTCGCCCTCGGAAAACTCGGTGGAAGAGAGCTTAATTTCTCCTCTGACATAGATCTTGTGTTGGCTTATGCGGAAGCAGGTAACACACAGAGCGAGAAGCCAATCAGTAATCACGAATTCTTCATTAAAGTCGGGCAACACCTGGTTTCGTTATTAGAAACGTTCACCGAAGAGGGTTTTGTGTTTCGCATTGATCTTAGGCTGAGGCCTAATGGCACCAGTGGGCCGCTTGCACTTTCATTCGATGCCATGGACCACTACTACACCACGCACGGACGTGACTGGGAACGCTATGCGTTAATCAAAACACGTGCACTCGATCTCCCTGGCGGGAACAGCGAGTTGTTGCTCGAAATATTACGGCCATTCATTTATCGAAAATACCTTGATTTCGGCGCATTTGACGCGATCCGCGACATGAAGCGGATGATCGAAAAGGCGTTGCGTACTGATGATCGTTTAGACGACCTGAAGCTCGGTTCCGGTGGCATTCGTGAAATCGAATTTATCGTCCAGAGTTACCAGTTGATTCGAGGGGGTCGCGAACCCCAACTACAAACCAATCGGCTGTGGCAAGCGATGGAGGCACTGGTGGACCTCGGGATCATAGACAAGCCGAGAGCGGATACTTTGCATTCGGCTTATAGTTTTCTGCGGCGCACAGAACATCGATTGCAGATGATCGACGACCAACAAACTCACCAACTACCCAAAGATGATCTGCATAGGCTGCGCCTTGCTACCGCAATGGGATATTCCGATTGGGCGGGTTTTCATACCCAACTGTGTGCGCACACTGAAGCGGTACATGGATGCTTTCAAATGGTCTTTGCACCGGAACCTGATGCGGACAGCGAAACGGCTGAATTGGCAGACCTGTGGCTGGGCCATCTAGAAAGGCCGAGCGCTGAAAGACTATTGCAACGCATCGGCTACACGGAGCCCAGCCGCTTGCTCAACCTATGCCAGAACCTTCGCGGCAGCGCTTTCTATACGG
>JAPKAJ010000092.1 GCA_028825345.1 Arenicellales bacterium
CCGACCAGCAGGTAACTGCTGAGTGGCGCTGTGCTTGATTTTGACACGCCAGAAAATGAGACTGAGCCGCAGTTTATCTTCCTCAACCCAAACGACCCACTGTTTGAGCCGCCTGAGCCAGACTAGAAAGTGGTCAATGACATTGTGGCGGGTCGTAGCTGCTCCTATACTTGTATGTCGTGTACATATTCCCGTCCTTAACTTACAAGCCCGGCGATAGAGGCGCAGGAGCTACCTGCGCCAGGCGTCGGCTTTGTAGCGAAACGGCGCCGTGGATATAGCCGACCCATCGAACGACCCACGTGCTGATCCTGGGGTGCCTTTAGGTATAACTCCATCTGCCAGTTCTTTGCCGCCCACAGGACGTGCTTTGCAACAGCGCTTTCAATGGTTGGTTGCCTTAATTCTGTTTCTCGCCCTGACAGCAGCTGCGCTCGCATTGATACTCAGTAGTCGCCCGGCTGTGCCCGGTCAGTTGAGTGCCTGGCTGGCGGCAACGTCCGTGGTTCTACTGGTGAGTCTTGGAGTTTTGCTGGTGCGGATACGTCAGTGGCTACTATGGCCGTTGCTACGGGTACGGCTTTGGGCATCTGAGATTCGCCAGGGCGACTTTTCGTCACGGCTGCAGTTATCCGACGCCGAAGCCATGAGTGGTCTGGGTGAGGACATCAACCGACTCGCCGAGTGGCTGGAATCTCTAGTGCATGAGCGCGAGCATGAGTTACAGGCGCAACGAGACCGCCTGGAGGAGCGCGCGCAACTTGCCAATGAGTTACATGATTCGCTGGCCCAGACATTGGCCAGTCTAAGATTCCAGGTTCGTGTGCTTGACGATACTTTGCGCCAGGACAATGAATTGGCAGTATGGCAGGAGATGGAACGCATCCAGGGCAGCCTGGACGAGGCCAACGTCGAGTTGCGCGAACTGATCGCACATTTTCGAGCACCCGTCTCCAAGCATGGGCTGATGCCCGGTATCCGTAAGTTGCTGTCACGTTTTCGCAAGGAAACCGGGACCGAGGCCGTTTTACAAAATCAGGCGCATGACGTAGAACTTGGCGCCGAAGAAGAAAACCAGGTGTTGCGCATCGTCCAGGAGGCTTTGACCAATGCCCGAAAGCACAGCCGGGCCAACATGGTTCGGGTGTTGCTGAGCCAGGACAACGCGGGTCGTTTTCGGGTGATTATCGAAGATGATGGCATCGGATTTACACCAGAGGCCGAGGATCACGACACAGATCGTCATTTTGGACTGGCAATCATGCGCGAACGTGCAGAGGCGGTGGGGGCCGCTCTTGGTGTCGAGAGTGAACCGGGAGAGGGCACCCGCGTGGTCGTGGAACTGGCCCTGAAGGATACTGTTGCCGATCAGCTTGAGATGAAAGCAGGAGTCTTATGAATGTACTGATAGTGGATGACCATGCACTGTTCCGGATCGGGCTGCAAGGATTGTTAGAGCGGCGTGGTATCGAGATCATTGGCACCGCGGCGGACGGAGAGGAGGGCATTCGCCTGGCACAGGAACTGCATCCCGATGTGGTGTTACTAGACCTGCGGATGCCGGAACTGGGCGGGTTGTCAGTGCTACGCCGTTTAGCCGATCAGGGTTTGGATGTTCCGGTGGTGATGCTGACAACCAGCGCCGATGAGACCGACCTTTCTGAAGCACTGCGCAATGGCGCACGCGGTTATCTACTGAAGGACATGGAGCCCGATGAGCTGATTGTAGCGTTGCAGAATATCGTTGCAGGCAAAATTGTGGTCGCACCGGGCCTGACCGGTGTACTGGCAGATCTCGTGCGCCATGGTGACCGACGCGAACGTAAGGACGAAATGGCTCCGTTCAGCAGCCTCACCCCGCGCGAGCACGAAATTCTCTGTCACCTGTCTGAGGGGCAAAGTAATAAGGTGATCGCCCGTCACTTGGACATCTCGGACGGAACCGTAAAACTGCATGTCAAAGCCATTTTACGTAAACTGAGTGTGCATTCCCGTGTCGAGGCGGCAGTCATGGCTGTCGAAAAAGGCGTTTGCTCACGCCACAAGCGTGACTGAGGGGTACGACTTAGAGGTAGGATTTCCGTTCGCTACGCCGCCGCCCTGCTCGCTGCGTTACCACACCGCGAATGACCCCCAGGCCATCAATTCGGATTCGCGGGTAGCCTTGCGCCAGCGCTTGCAGTGACCAGTGTTCTGTCTCTATCACCAGTTGGCGCAGGATAACCCCGTTGCCATGTTCGGCAACGACGAATGCGCCGTCACACACTGACCCGCCAGGCTCCACGATGACCACGCAGCCATCTTTAAATTCAGGCGCCATGCTGTCCCCCAAGACCTGGAGCGCAAAGGGCTCGTTCGAGGCGCAACTGCTCATGTCAGTCGGGGTCGGTCTGGTTGAGTTGGTCGACCAGGTCGTGCAGAGATCCGGTTTCCACGCAGTTGAGGATATCCGTAACCTGTCCTGGCAGCCCGGCCAGCGTGCTCTGACGCACCTGCTGGCGGATTTCCAGTAGTTGCGAAGGCTCCATACTGAAATGACGCAGGCCCAGTCCAAGCAATAGTCGGGTGAAAGCTGGATCACCGGCCATCTCGCCACACATCGAAACCGGGATGTCGGCTTCGTGCCCGGCTCGTATCACGGTGCGAATCAGCCGCAATACCGAAGGGTGTAACGGATCGTAAAGGTAGTTGACGCTGTCGTCGATACGATCAATGGCCAGCGTATACTGGATCAGATCGTTGGTGCCGATAGATAAAAAATCGAGTTTACGCGCAAACAGGTCCGCTGAAACTGCCGCTGCGGGTACCTCGATCATGCCACCGAGTGGTACCTTCGGATTGAATGCCACCCCCTCACGCTCCAATTCGGCGCAGACTTCGTTAACCAATGCCAGGCTTTGTTCGAGTTCGTGCAAACTGGAAAGCATCGGGATCATTATCTGCGCATCGCCATGAACCGCTGCGCGCAAAATGGCGCGCAATTGTGGTTTGAACAGGGATGGCTCACTCAAGCACAGGCGAATGGCACGCAGTCCCAGCGCCGAGGTCGCAGTCGTCTCGCTATCAGGCCGACTGCCATCGACCTGCTTGTCAGCGCCAAGATCCAGTGTGCGGATCGTCACCGGGCCTTCGACCCTGCGCAGTACGTGACAATACGCTTGGTACTGTTCGTCTTCGCTGGGGGGCTTTGGGCGATTCATGAACAGGAACTCGGTACGGTACAGTCCGACACCGGCCGCGCCGGCTGAGCGCAGACCTTCGATATCTTCAGGAAGTTCGATGTTGGCCAGCAGGGTGATCGCCTCGCCGTCTTGGGTCACGGCTTTCTCGCTCTTGAGCAGTGTCAGGCGCTGTTGATGTTCAAGATGCTGTTGCTGCAACTCGCGAAACTGCGTCAGCAGCGGTTCGTCGGGTGCGACCAGTACCGTGCCGGTAGCTGCATCTACTATCAGTAGATCGTTATTGTGAATGGTGTCGATAACGTCATGCAGTCCAACAATGGCTGGCAGACCGAGGCTGCGTGCAAGGATCGCTGTGTGGGATATGGGTCCACCCAGGCTTGTCACAAAAGCCGCCATATTCCGGCCGCGCAGCATGATCGTGTCGGCAGGGGTCAGGTCACGGGTCACAATGATCTGCTCCGCCAAACTGCTACCCAGTGTTGCGAGGTCAGGCGGTTGCTCGCCCTGGCTGTGTGCCAACTCGTCCATGATTCGCCCCACGACTTGGGCAACATCATTTTTCTTGCTGCGCAGGTAGGGGTCGGCGATCTTCTCGAAAAAATCGATCAGCGTGTCGGCGTGACTTTTCAGTGCCCATTCAGCATTTTGCTGTTGTTCCTGTATGGTCTGTACCGGTTGCTGGGAAATTACCGGGTCGTCCAGCATGAGAAGGTGCACATCGATAAATGCGCTGGTTTCCGGTGGTGCATCGGTCGGTAGATTACGCTGGACTCGTTTGAGGTCGGCGCGCACCGCATCCACCGCGTGATTGAAGCGTTCGATTTCGCCAGACAGCGCGGTGGCGCTGATGTGGTAACAGGGAATATCGTTATGCCCTTGATCGAGGACAATGGCGCGACCGATGGCGATTCCCCGGCCGATACCGGTGCCGCTAAGGGATAGCATTACTCATCTTCCTCGAAACGGTTGTTGATTAAGTGTTGCACCTGGGTCATGGCATCTTCAGCGTCAGCGCCGCTGGTGATCACCGTGAGTCTGGTCCCCTGGGTGGCTGCCAGCATCATCAGCCCCATGATGCTTTTGGCATCAGCCTGGTGTTCGTTCTGGCGCAAAACAATATCGCTCTCGAATTGGTTTGCTGTCTTAACCAGTTTGGCGCAGGCCCGTGCGTGCAGGCCCAGCCGGTTGACGATCTGTAGCTCGCGCTGCAGTTTCATACAGTTTCGGCCTGGGCTATGGGGTGCAGGTCGCGATGGCGGATTTGTACCGGACGGTCAGCACTGTGGAACGCTTTTGCCAGGCGCTGGACCATGTACACGGAACGATGCTGTCCACCGGTACAGCCCAGGGCAATGGTCATATAACTACGGTCGCCACTGTCGAAATGCGGTAGCCAATGTGTCAGAAATGCGATGAGTTGATTGGCCATCTCATGAGTCAGGGGAGAGTGTTCGAGAAAGGTGATCACTGGTGTATCCATCCCGGTCAGATCACGCAGATCCTTTTCCCAGTAAGGGTTGGGCAGGCAGCGCAGGTCGAAGATATAGTCAGCATCTACCGGCGGTCCGTGTTTAAAGCCAAAAGATTGAAACAACAGGGTTGGACCGCTTTGCAGTTCGCCAAAGGCGAATTCACGGATAACGGCGCGCAATTCATGCGGGGTCGTGATGCTGGTATCGATGGTTCGCTCAGCTGCGTCGGCCAGCGGAGTCAACAGGCGACGCTCCTCCAGGATGCCCTCGAGCAGGGGGGTGTCTTTGTCGGTGAGCGGGTGGCGTCGACGGGTTTCGCTGTAGCGCTGCAACAGTCTTTTGTTGTCAGCTTCAAGAAAGACAATTCGAACCGCAAAGCCCGCGGCACGCAGCTCGGCCAGGCCCAGATCCAAGGTTTGCAGGAATTCACGGTTGCGCGAGTCGATGCTGACCGCCGCGTTGCCCTCAGACCCGGATGAAGTGCGCTGCAGTTCCTGTGCCAACTGAACCAGCATGACAGCCGGTAGGTTATCAATACAAAAGTAGCCCAGGTCTTCTAGTGCGTGGAGGGCGATACTCTTGCCGGATCCGGACAGCCCGCTGACTATGATCAGATCCATGGTGGACGTTCGCTGTGTTTGTCTCATCGCTAAGCGGGCCTCGCCGATGCTGTGAGTGACTGGGCGCCTTATTTACTCAGGCGTGTCCACAGCGTGAAACTCAAGTCAGCAGGCGGTGCAGAGTATCGGCATCAGCCGCCTCGAAGATCTCTCGCCGGAACGGCGAATCAGAAAATGCACCGGCGAGTTGACTCAGTATTCTAAGGTGCTGATCAGTGGCCTCAGCCGGAACCAACAGGCCAATCACGAGCGTAATGGGTTTATCGTCGATAGCATCAAAATCCAGTGGTTGGTGTAAGCGCACTGCGGCAGCGATCGGCTCACTGATGCCGTTCAGGCGACCGTGGGGCAGGGCAATTCCGTCGCCAATACCCGTACTGCCAAGGCGTTCACGCTCGTTGAGCACGGCGAACACGGTATGCTGATCCATGTCAGGCAGTTGCCGCGAGAGCAGTTCTGCCAGTTCTTCCAGCATGCGTTTCTTGCTTGATACCTTGATCGCTACAGCGACCCGGTCACGGGTCAACAGGGTATGCAACGGACCCGCGCTGGTGGTTGCGGCGTTAGGTGCGGTCTGGCTCATGGTTTTTCTGACATCGTCTTGATGCCACCATCTATCTGATGATGATCAGTTGTTTTTTCCTGGTGTCGCATGGCCTGGCGGTCCAGTTTATTGATTGCGGCGTACATATTGGCAGGCTCGCCGTGTGCATGCAATTGAATGCCTCGGGCGTTAACGGCCACCTCGACAAGGTGGTGCGATTTTTCCACGTGCAGGACTGCATGGATAGTATTAAGCTCGTCAAAATGACGAACGAAGCGGTTCATTTTTTCACCGACATAATCACGCAGCGAATCAGTGATTTCCAGGTGCTGACCGGTAATGCTGAGTTGCATGGAAAACCTCTTTTGAGAATTAGGCTACAGGACACTTCGTCGCTGGGTCGCGGGGGGAATGTTCATCTGCTCGCGGTATTTTGCCACTGTACGCCGGGCGATCTGGATGCCCTCGTTGTCGAGTATCGTTACCAGCTGGCTGTCGCTCACCGGCTTTAACGGAGCTTCGGATTCTATCACTTTGCGGATCCGCGCTTGTACCGCACGGGCCGAGGTTGCCGGCCCGGACGACTCCCCCACCCCACCTGAAAAAAAATATTTGAGCGGATAAACCCCATGGGGCGTGAGCAGATGCTTTTGATCGACGGCACGAGAGATGGTCGATTCATGTAACTCGAGTCGTTGCGCAACAACGCGCATGGTCAGGGGATCCAGCGCCGAATCGCCGTGGTCCATAAAGCCTTGCTGGATATCAACGATCTCGCGTGCGACCCGCAAAATGGTGCTGTCTCGCTGTTCGAGGCTACGGATGAACCACTGGGCATTGCGCAGGTTCTCCTGCAGGTATTTCTGCGTTGGTGGGTCCTGGCCCCTGAGATACTGGCGGTAATGGTCGTTAAGCTGGACTCGCCGGGCGTTTTCCTGGGTTAAAGAGGTGGTCCAGCGATCGCCCTGACGACGCACCATTGCATCGGGGATGATACTGGTCGCCACTTGCTCGAAGAGGCGCTCGCCGGGCTTGGGGTCCAGCGAGTGGATCAAAGCCAGTGCCCGCGCGAGTGTCGGGCGGTCTATATCCAATAGCCGCACCAACTCATCGTAGCGGTGAGCCGATAACAGCGCCAAGTGTGTCTCGACCAACCGCTGGGCAGTGTTGAGTTCAGGGGTGTCGGGATCTAGTGCTGATAATTGCAGGGTCAGGCATTCGCGCAGGTTGCGTGCACCGATCCCAGGCCAGGATAACTGCTGTAACAGGTGTAGTACTGAATTAATCTCGGAATCTTCCGGCACCGTTTGTGGTGCCAGAATCTGACGTAATTCATCGTAGTTCACCGCCAGGTAACCTTGCGGATCAAGGCAGCCGATCAGGGCGCGGGCAATCCACTGGTCAGATTCGCTCAGGCGGTGCAATGCCAGTTCGCCAAGCAGGACCTGCGTCATGCCGTCAGGGGGGTTTTGCCATTGTGACTCAGCACTGACAGAAACACTCGAAAACGGGTCGAAACTGGACGAAGCCTGCGAAGATTGGTCCCAGCGGCGCTCTGAAGTTGCCGTGCTGTCCCAATAGTGTTCGTTGGGGTCATCCCGGTCTGCATGGATCCCGTCTTCTAGTGCCGATTCCTCATCGGTATCGACGACGGGCAGGTCTGGGAGTGGGGCATCCGGGCCCGTGGATTCAGCTTCCTCAAGAAATGGATTCGACTCCATGGCGACGCTGATTTCCTGAGTCAGGTCGGCATACGACATCTGCAGAAGGCGGATCGATTGCTGTAACTGGGGGGTCAACTGCAGCCGCTGGCTGTGACCGATTTGAAGCGCCTGTTTCAATTTGTTCCCTGTACCGGGTCGTAGAGCTGCGACACAGTTACAAGCGGAAACTCGTGCCGAGATAGACCGAGCGCACCTCTTCATGTGCGAGGATATGCTCGGAGGTTCCGGAAGTCAGGACTCGGCCCTGCGTCAGGATGTAGGCGCGGTCACAGATATTCAATGTTTCCCGTACGTTATGGTCAGTGATCAGCAAGCCGATGCCCATATCTCGCAAGTCCGCGATGAGTTTCTGGATATCGCCAACGGATATTGGGTCGATTCCAGCAAAGGGTTCGTCCAGCAGCATGAATGCCGGCCGCAAGCAAACGGCTCGGGCAATTTCGACCCGGCGCCGCTCGCCACCAGAAAGGCTGTAACCATAGTCGCCAGCCTTGTGAGCGATGCCAAAGTGTTCCAGCATCTCGTCTGCTCGCTGTTCCCGGTCTACACGAGCCAGATCAGGCAGAGCTTCAAGGACAGCAAGCAGGTTCTCGCGCACCGTGAGGCGACGGAAAATAGAGGGCTCCTGCGGCAGGTAGCCAATACCTTTTCGCGCTCTTTGGTGCATTGGTAAAGTGCTGATATCTTCGCCGTCCAGCCAGATGCTGCCGGCATCACGGCGCACGAGACCGCAGATCATGTAAAAGCAGGTGGTTTTGCCGGCGCCATTTGGCCCCAGAAGGCCGACGACTTCCCCGCCGTTGACGTCAAGGTCGACCTCATCAACAACCACGTTGCCACCGAAGCGCTTAATCAATCCTCGGGTTGTGAGTGTGCTCATCAGAGTGCCATCTGCCGCCCGCATGGCGGGGGGCTGGTGCATTTAATCCGTCGTGCCAGGGCGTGCCAGCTTGCGCCAGTCATCTTGCCACTGCTCGATCTTGCCGGGCTTGTGAATTCGGGCACTGGATATCCAGGCCCTGAAATTTGCCGGGGGCTCAATCTGTTTC
>JAPKAJ010000093.1 GCA_028825345.1 Arenicellales bacterium
CCTCGCCGTTGCCACTGTTGCCATAGCCGTTGCCGACGATAGCGGCCCACTTACCGTTGTTCAAAAGAGCAATGGTCGGTTCGCTGAAGGTATAGCCGAGGTTGGCATCGTCGGCGTCGCTGAATTCCCACAGCACCACTTGTGCCGCCTTGATAGAGGTGTCGAGGAAATTACTGGGGTCGGTCACATCGAGAGCGAAAAGACCTCGCCCGCCGGCGCGGTCACTGCCAATCAGCACGCTGCGCCAGGCCGTGCTGCCCGCGGTTGACGCCTTGACAAATGCATCGCCAACCACTGGTGAGCCATCAACATAATAGTGGTGGCCGTAGTCGGGATCACTCAGGTAGTGATAGCCGGTGGCGCTGGCCGTGCTCGCCAGGTGGCCCGGAAAGTAGGCGAGCAATTCAGTGCCGGTATCGGCATCAAAGGCATGCAGAGCGCCATCGTTGCCGCCGGCGTAGACAGCGCCGGAACGCCCGGCAGTTGTGGACATGAAATCCGAATACCAATTACCACTGCCATAATCAAAAGCGCCGTTATCTGGCCAGTTGAGTTTGGGATCACCGATGTAGACCGGTTTGGAGTGCACAATATCACCCATGATGCTATCGCCGTTGCGGGCACGAAAATCATAGGCCGAAGCGGGCGCTTCTTGTGTGCGACTGCCCAGCAGGTAGGACAGGCGGGCAGTAGCTTTGTCGGTAGCCGGGGCTTCGCTGGAGCCGCTGGGATTCACCTGGTAGTCAGCCAGTAGATCGGGGGTGCCGAGCGAGTTTTTCATCAGCACGCCGTTTCCGGCCAGGGCATCCCAGGTATAGGCAACCCGACTGGCCGTAGTAGGGTCATCAAAGTAGTCGTCGCTGAACTGTTCTTTAGCGCTCCAGTTCGCCAGGGTCGCCACCGTACCGTCTTCAGCCAGGTCAAAAGCCAGCAAATCGCCCGACCAGTCTGCCGAGTTAAACTGCGTAAGGAAGAGAAGACTGCCGGCTTCAATAGCACTGGATGAAAACGAGGCGCCGGCAGCGGCGCCAATCTGCGCAGTAATGTCCTGCGCGATATCGGTAAAGGCCTGATTAAGGTCATCGGTATTGTCGGCGGTGAAGTAGAGCCCGCCACTTTGCGAAGCCGTATCACTCAAAAGCGGATGATCAATCGCAAAGCCAACGGTGTAGGTCACTACATTGTTGGTAGCGCTCTCACCGTCAAGGTCGTTGATATCCGGGCGCAGGTCCAGTTCGTATAAAGCCTGGGCGACATCATCGAGGTAGTCACTGCCACCCGAGCCGTAATCTTGGCCGCTTTTGCGATCGTAGGGTCCGCAGCCGCTGCCCGTACAGTCACCATCGTAATCGCGCAGTCCACTATCGGCGCTGATATTGTTGTCGTAGTAGGGTTTGCCATCGGTCAGCAGTACTACAAAGTTTTTCTGGCACCAGTGGCAGATGGGCGACGCGCCCGAAACCCCGCTGGCAAGTAGCGGGACATCATGAAAAACAGTGTCGTCGTCCTTAGGTAGTGCAGCGCCTCCCGGATGCAGGGTCAGCAGACCATCGTACTGGCCGTTAACTGTGCAAGCGCTTTCTTGATTGCCCGGGTTGGTGGTGCCGGCAAAGCCCGTGAAATAACGACCAATGTCGTGCAGTGCTTCAGCTAGCGGTGTCCAGTTGCTTGGGCTAAGCCCATCGATCGCAGCGCGAATGGTCACCTCGTTACTGGCCAGGTCGGCTACGCCATGATGGAGTGTCGCGCCCGCGCCACCATTGAAACCGGCAACCCCGACACGTACGTCACTGATGGAGTCCAGCAATTGGTTGGCGGCCAGTTGGGCGGCTTCCATACGGTTTTTTGCCGCTGGTTTGCGGGTGGCACCTGACCCAAACGGGTTGCCACCATCGTAGGGGCCAAAATACCAGTTGAGGTAGTTACCGCTGTAATTGGCGGCAAACCCCTCAAGGTGCGCATAGTACGTTTGCGTCGGATCAAAACAGTACTGGGGATTAGACCCGTAATAGTTGAGGTCACCCCATTCGCCCCAGCCGCCCCAGGCCATGCTCGGCGTGTACCACTTGAACCGGGCGTACCCATCCCACCAACGGTACTCGGCATAGAGGATACCGAGGGTAGCGGAGTTCAGCGTAGCGCCAGATGGACAGGCGTAAGTTGTGGCTGAATCAAAAGGCGCTCCTGGTGCAATCGCTTCCATGGAGCCCGAATCATCCAGCAGCAACATGATATTGGCCTTGGTAGTACTCGCAACAAAAAGTTGAGTCTGGGCTGGTATAGTGATCCCTGCATGTGAAGGCAGGTACGCAACGATCGTCATCGTGCAAAAGAGGACGATCGTCAGTAGTTTGTGGTGTCGGGTGATCATGAGTGTTGCCTAGTACGCCCTGGCATAATGACTGCGCAGCACCGTCTGGGTACTGTCATTGCCGCCGGTACCGCGTGCGGTGATCCGGTAGATCACCGACTTTTGGCTGAGGTCGGTTTCACCGTAGCCGCCCAAATTCAGCGAACCCTCATCACCGCTCTCACCTACTTTTTTGATCATGTAACGCGGTGCAGTCGTCACGCCCGTCGGCGCGCTTGAAAGAATTCTTGAGTTGGTATCACTCCAGGGGGTAACAAAGGCATTCGGCTCGGTGTTGCCTGGATCTGTACCTTGCGCATAAATACCGGTGCCGGTGGTGGTGAACAGGCTGTCATCGGGCTGGCTTTCGATGAATATCTCGGCGCCTCGTAGCGCTGTCTCGGCAGCTTCGAAGGATAGATTGATATCGCGGTTGGCGCCGGCCATTTTCTCTTCCACCCGGGTGGTGCGCATGAGGGCAATGGCGATAATGCTCAGCATCACCAGTACCACCAGGCCAATCACCAGAATCCAGCCGCGCTGTTGGCGGCCTCCAGGAGAATGAGTTGCGTTATGCATGATGGTCAGCCTGCCTTGTTGCGCAAGGTGATCGTGGTTGTGAATACCTTGCGCAGGTATTTATCCGTAGCGCCTGGGGTCACCGCAGTGCCGTTAAAGGTGTAAGGGGATGGCTCGGTAGTCAGGTTATTGTTCAAAGAGCGCGCCAGCAGTGAGAGCCGCACACTGACAACTCGGTCGATATCCAAGCTGGCCGTACCGATAGGGACATAGCGATTCGCTGTGCCGTCACCGCTGGCGCCTTCGCTGTCGGCGTCCGTATCTTCACCGTACAGTATCTGCATGTTTTCCACACCCTCAATCAGTTCATCACCATTGCTTGCACAGGTCTGGCCGGAAGTCGGGTTTGTCAGGCGTCTTAAAGACGGTTGCGAAGGGTCGGCTCCCAGGGCAATGCAAAAAGTACTCTGCTGAGCCTGGTAGACCCGTGAACCGCTGGCGTAGGTTTTGCTGAGGTTGGCCGAGGTATTGGTGTTGGTGCCTGCGGCATGTGCCAGCGACGTCCCTGAGACACCGGTGACCTGGAATATATCGCCGTTGTCACAGTCGCTGATCAGCGCCGCCATACCGGAGGTGATGGTTACGACGCTATCTACAGATACGCTGTCACTTGCCGCTGTCATGGTGGTGTTCACCAAGGTGCCACTACCCGTGGCACTGCGAAATGTGATGCTGTCGGCGCTGTTCAGACCGTCATCGTTAGTGCCGGTGATATAACCCGCGGCGACGTCCAGCCAGGCATCGCTGGTAGTAGAGACCTGGTTGGTCAGCGGTGCATCGCTGTAACAGCCCCAAAAGCCCGCAACCCGGGCATCGCGGCGGATGAATTCCAGTGCGAAGCGGCCGTTTTCCTGCACCCGTGCCAGGCCTTCGTTAAAACGATACAACCCGCTGGCATCCACATAGACTTTCAGCATAGCGACTGTTATCAGCAGTCCCAGAGCCAGTGCGACCATCAGCTCGACCAGTGTGACCCCGCGCTGGTGGCGCAAAGACTTGCGAGCGCTTTGAAATGGAAGTTGTTTGTGAACCCGGTTCATGGCTGCAGTTGAAAAACAAAACAACCTGGTTGGCCAGGGCATGTGTCAGCGACACCGTCGCGGTCATCATCCCAGGTCACGGTAATGGTGTAGGTAGTGCCGTCAGTCGTCACACTGCCACTGCCGCTGGGCAACAGGGCAGCATTGGTGCTGTTCCACGCCCAACCATCGTACTGGGCCATCTGCGCGGGGGTGCAGCCCGTGGTGATGCACACCGGATCACTGCCGGCGCCGCTGATCGAATCGTAATTGCCTGCGGTGATGCCGAGCCGGTTGGCGCGCATTCGATCTGCTATGTCGTAGGCTTGCGTCGAGGCATAGGAGCGATGCAGGGCGCTGGTGTTGTATTGCAGCCCCTTGGCCATCAGCGCTGCCAATGCCAGCAGCCCAAAAGAGAAAATCACCAGCGCGATCAGCACTTCCAGCAGGGTAAAACCATTGGCCTTCATCGGTTTTCAGGTCCCACAGTTGGTGATGCCGGAGCCAGTCGCGTTGGCATTGAGCACCTTAATCCGCCCGGTCACGGTAATGACGATGGCTCGGGCATCATTGCCGAAACCGCGGCTGTCACACAGCGCAAAAGACCCAGCCTGGCCAGCGCCCGAGATATCCGCCGAGCCCCCATCATGGCGAAAAGAGATATAGGTCGAAAAAACTGCCGAGCGCAGGGTGTTATTGCCGTCCAGCGCAGCGGAGATAGAAACAATGGTCTCGCCAGTATCGAGTGCAGCATTGGTATTGGTATCGATAAATGCCACCCAGCCGCTTTCCCAGGTACTGCCGGCACAGCCGCTGCCCGATGTTCCGGGGCAGATGGTTACCCGTGAGGCTGTGCGCATCGCCTCTGATCGGGCATGGACAAGCTGCAGCATGAGATCGCCGGATTGGCTGCGGATGCGGTTGTTCAGTATGAAATCGCCCATTGCAGGTATACCGATCATTGCGATCACTGCGACGATGGCAATGGTGATCATCAGTTCGATCAGGGTAAAGCCGCCCGCCCGCATTGCGATGTGCGGGTGATCGCGGGCATCTGGCAATTGGATATTCAAGGTGTTTGCAGTTTTCTGAGGGTTTCTCCAGCGTGACCAGTGTAAGTCTGCCACAGGTGGCCCACTGTGACGGGGCGCACAGTTATGGGCAGTACGGACAGGCCCGTTATTGCGTCTGTTAAGAGGGCAGTGCACTTTAATGGCACAATAGCCGTCCTTTTTAGCGAGTTCTTTGAATGATTGTCAGCGTTGTCATACCGGTTTACAACGAGGCCGCCACCTTGGCACAAATTGTTGAGCGGGTGCGTGAGGCGCCTGTGACAAGCGAGATCATTCTGGTAGATGATTGCTCCACCGATGGCAGTCGAGAACTGGTGAAAACCCTGGCGCGCGGCGAAGGGGTTCAAGGGGTATTTCATGAAGTCAATCGGGGCAAGGGCGCGGCGCTTCGTTCAGGTTTCGCGGTGGCTACCGGGGACGTAGTGCTGGTGCAGGATGCCGACCTGGAATATGACCCTCGGGACTATCCACGCCTGCTGGCGCCCATAGAGCGAGATGGCGCCGATGTGGTCTACGGCTCGCGTTTTGTCGGTGGTGAATCACATCGGGTGCTGTATTTCTGGCACTCGGTTGGCAACCGTGTACTCACCTTACTCTCCAACATGATGAGTAATCTCAACCTGACCGATATGGAAGTCTGTTACAAGGTTTTTCGTCGTGAGATTATCCAGGACATCAATCTCGTTGAAGACCGTTTCGGGTTTGAACCGGAGGTAACCGCCCGCTTGGCCCGCTATCGCAAGGCAGATGGCAGCCGCCTACGGATATTCGAGGTAGGTATCAGTTATGCCGGGCGTACCTACGAAGAGGGCAAGAAGATCGGCTACAAAGACGGCCTGCGGGCGTTGTGGTGCATCGTGCGCTATAACCTGAAACCCGACTGATACTCTTTGCCCCGAGCAGGGCAAAGAGTACTGCGGGTCAGCTTTGAATCTTCCAGCTGCCGTCAGCCTGGCGGCATGCGGTGCCGTAGCCTTGCTGAGTCTCACCACCGACTTGGATCTCGGTGGTGAATTCACGGCACGGGCTGCCGTCAGTGGCAGAGGTTGTCTTGGTCGGGGTGGCTGTGCCGTTGTGCCCGGTGTTGGGGTTCTCCCAGGTCGTGGTAGCACCGTCCTTGGTCGATTCCAGTGAGTACTGCAGGTTTTGTGCAGCAAGCAGCCGGTCACGCTCATCCAGTTGCGCGCCAATCTGATCGCCGACAATGGCGCCGAATATCACGCCCAGCGCGATTGCCCAGCCCCGATCGCTGTGGCCTTTTCCCAGTGCAGAGCCAAGTACGCCGCCAACTACTGCACCGGCAGCAGCGCCCTGCTCCTGTTTACTCGGCACGGTACTGCAACCGGTCGCCAGCAGCGCCAGGCTTAAAACCCCGGCAGTGATCAAAGTCTTTTTCATGTTGGAGTGCCTCATTTGTGATGTACTTTTGTGCAAGCGCGTTAACGCGTGTTTCACCTAGTATAGGAAGGTCGGTTCGCGGTTGGTGTGATCGCTATCACCTTTGTGTTGCTATAGGTAGAATCGGTGACGCCTTAGAATTCCAGCAGATCTTCAATGGCTTCTATGCCGGCAAAGGCGCAGATATCGTCCATGTCGCCGCCTGGCGCTCCGGAGACGCCTATGCCTCCCACCAGTGAGCCAGCGGCCTCGATCATGACACCGCCGCCGACGACAATTACGCCGGGCAGGTTACGAATACCCGCAGCAGGTTGCCCGGCTGCTGTTACTGGCACCATATCCGAGGTGTTGGTGCGAAAACCAACCGCGGTACGGGCTTTGCCAATCGCCGTATTGATGGTGCGTGCACTGGCAAGCTGGTCGCGCAGTGCGACCTGTACCCCGCCGAACCGGTCTACTACTGCGACCCCGACCTGAAAGCCCATACCGCGGCAGTGTTCCAGCGCGGCCTGCGCTGCGTCAAGAGCCGTTTGTGGCTTCATGACCTCAAAACTCACTGTGCCTTCTGCGGCCCGGGCGGTGATTGATCCCAGCACGATGATGCTGACGAGGAATGCGCCAAGAAAGTGTTTCATAGTTGTAGCTCGTTGCAGGTTCTAAGTGATCCTATCACCGACTGTGTGATGGGAGTTAACGCCTGATAGGCGAATTTATTACGATCTGTTAATTATCGCTATCAAGTGTGTCGCGGCAAGGTTATTCACATGGTGATTTCATGTGCAAATCGATGCGGCTTGTGTGGTGGCCCCCGGCATCAGGCCGGACTAAGAGCGAGATCACCGCAGCGGCGAAGGTCGTTGGCGATCACCGCGTAGGCCGTATCATCCAGCGGTTGAAAACTTCTGATACCCGTTACCTCGCGGGTATTTTCATCGAGACCTGCCACTGCGCTCGCCAGAGCCTCGCGCATGAGGCCAAGCTCGGCTTGGGTTTTGCTGCCCGCAGTAATCAGTGGCAACCCCGGGCGGCTCGGCGTATGGGCAATGATATCAAGCGTCTTAGCAGCAGCATCGTGACGCCTTGCCAACTGCCAGTTAACGCAGTCAATCGCCGCGGTATCGGCGCTGCCATTGGCCACTGCACGGATCGATTCGCGGTGGCTGCCCGTGATCAGCACCTCGCTGAAAAAACCATCGCCAGGGGTAAACGGTGCCACTACGCATTTATAGGCCAGACAGCCGGAGTAGGAATCGACGCCATTGATGGCGACACGCTTGCCCTGCAGTGAGGCAAGGTCTTTGCCGTTATCGGCGCGGGCAATAATTACGCTGTGATATTCGCCTGCCGGCGAGATACCTTGGTATGCAAAACTGCCCAGCACTTTTACCCGTTTACCCAGAGTTTGGACCAGCGGCAGCCCGCAGGTCTGGCTCAGCAGCAACCGTTTTGAAAGCCAGACCTGCTCGCGAGGGAGTGAGCGATCCAGTGTGGTGGGCGCACGGATATCGCGTTGGTTGAAAGCATCGCGAATGGCGCCCCACAGGGCATCGGTGGCCTTTGCAATCTCCAGCCAGTCATACATTGGTAACTGGGCCAAGGCCAGGGGTGCAGCGCTATCTTCTTTGTTTGTCTGCATTGATTATTGACGGGTTATCTGCAATACCGCAGCGACTGAAAGTCGCCAACCGTGGCTTGCCTGACAATGTGGTTATGGTATGGCCGCGCTAGCCCGTTGAGGGTATCAGTGCTTCCTGGGACCGTAACGCATATTGAAGAAAAATCGAGCGGCAGCGATCAGTCAGTCAGAGCTGACCGAGAAGATCTCTACCGGCCGGGCAAATCCTTTGAGATCTTGTGCTCCAAGGCTCGTGACTGTATGAGTGGCCTTGACGAAAAAGCAGGTGTCCTCATCGATGATCACGTTCCCTGGCTCGCCAGCGCTTTGCAGCCTTGAGGCCAGGTTCACCACGCTGCCGATCACGGTGTAATCGATTTTTTCGACCGGGCCGATATTGCCCACTTTGGCGTAGCCGGTGGCCAAGCCAACGCGAATAGCAAAGGGAAATCGGTTCTGTGCACGGTAGTGCTGATCAGTTTCACGGGCCCGTTCCTGTAGTTGCAGTGCGCAGCTGACGGCCCGTGAAGCGCTGGTAATGTCATCACCG
>JAPKAJ010000413.1 GCA_028825345.1 Arenicellales bacterium
CGATCTTGAGGGCGGCTGGAACGAGGTTCGCTATCCCTTGAGTCGAGGGTATCAGTCGGCTTCGGCGAAACAACTGGGCTGTAATATCATTATGTATGCGATGGAGCACTAAGGGTAGAACGGGATGATAGAATCGCAACATAGAGATAGGGTAGGTTCGTTTCCGCTGGACCTTTCGCCGGCGTCGGTGGCGCAGGAGGACGATACGGGCTTCGAAGAGGGCTTATCAGGGGAGACGATGGAGTTAGTGGCAGAACTCGCCGCCACGCGCAAGCGTCTGCTGGAAGAGATCAGCCAAGTGATTGTGGGGCAGAGGGACGTGCTTGATCTGGTTCTGATTTCTCTGTTCGCCGGGGGGCATTGTCTGATGACGGGCGTCCCGGGTCTTGCCAAGACCTTGATGGTCAGCAGTCTCTCTAAAACCCTGTCGCTCGATTTTAAGCGCATTCAGTTTACACCTGACCTGATGCCAACGGATATCACGGGGACCATGGTGTTGGCAGAGGGGGAGGACCAGAGGCAACGTTCTTTCGTTTTCCAAAGTGGCCCGATCTTTACCAACATGCTGCTGGCGGATGAAATTAACCGGACCCCGCCGAAGACCCAGGCGGCCTTGCTGGAAGGCATGCAGGAGAAGTCCGTGACGGTTGGCGGGGTAACGCACCCTTTGCCGGCGCCGTTTCTGGTGTTGGCCACACAAAACCCGATTGAGCAGGAAGGGACCTACACGTTGCCGGAAGCACAGCTGGATCGCTTTCTGTTTATGATTAATGTCGATTACCCAAGTTTGGACGAGGAAGAGGCCATCCTGATCAAGACAACCCTGGATGAATTGCCTTCCTTGAATGCCATGATTAACCGCGACCAAATCTTGCAGTTTCAGCGCCTGGTTCGGCAGGTTCCCGTGAGCCGCTATGTGGCCAACTATGCCGCTCGTCTTGCGCGCGCCACCCGGCCTAAGGATCCGCTTGCGCCTGACTTTATTCCGAAATGGGTGCAGTGGGGCTGCGGCCCGCGAGCCGGGCAGGCCCTGCTGTTGGCGGCGAAAGCATACGTTCTGCTGACGGGTAGGTTCAATGTTTCCGTGAACGATATTCGATTATTCGTTCACCCCGTTTTCCGGCATCGCTTTGGTTTGACCTTTACCGCCACCAGTGAGGGGTATGATACCGATAAGGTTATTGACTGGCTGCTCAAGTCTGTCCCGGTGATTTACGATGAGGATAAAAAGCCGACGCTTATGGAGAGAGTTCGCGGCTCGCTGCGGCGGAAAAAGAAAGTAGATGTGACGTAATATGGCCAAGAAGTCCGATACCTATAAATACCTGCCCTCGGCCATAGCTGATCATCTGGGAGATTTGCAGATCTCGGTCAGCAAGCGGATGGACTCTGGCTTGCAAGGCCAACACCGATCATCGACCTTCGGGTCTTCGGTGGAGTTTGCCGAATATCGAGAATATATGCAGGGCGATCCGATCGAACGCATCGACTGGAATGTCTACGCCCGCACCGATAGGTATGTGATTCGTCGCTTTCATGACGAAGTCAATATCCGGTCGAATATTCTGTTGGATACTTCTGAGAGCATGTCTTTTCAGAGCGCGGGGCCGATGTCGAAGATGGACTATAGTTGTCATCTGGCTGGGGCGCTGATGTATGTCATGATCAACCAGGGCGATTCGACCAGTCTGACCACCTTCGACGATGAGCTGCGCAAGATGTACGAACCTGCCGCTACCCTGGGGGGGCTGCGACCCATGCTCACGGGCTTGGAGGAGATTGTGCCGCAGGGCGAAAGCAATCTTGAGCAGGCGCTGGCGAAGGCGACCGAATTTTTCCGAGGACGGTCAATGGTGGTCGTTATTTCTGACCTGTTGCAGGATCCGCGACAAACGCTTAAAGGCATCGGAAGCCTCAGCTACGCGGGCCATGATGTGACGGTCTTTCATGTGTTAGACCCGGCCGAAATTCGCCTGACTCAAGAGGGATTAATTGAGGTCGAATTTCTCGAAACCCACGACAAGATGAACGTCGACATCGGCGACTTCCGCGATTTAT
>JAPKAJ010000414.1 GCA_028825345.1 Arenicellales bacterium
AGGTGAAAGCTGCAATTGATGCGGGCAAACCCTTGGATGATCCATTGTTTATCCCGCTGCCGGGAGAGGACGTAGATCCACCTCAACTCGAGACGATTCCCTATGTGGTAGTTATCGTCGACGAGTTTGCCGATCTGTTAATGGTGGTCGGGAAAAAGATTGAGGAACTCATCACCCGAATTGCCCAGCGAGCTCGAGCGGCTGGCATCCACCTGGTTCTGGCAACTCAGAGACCTTCAGTCGATGTGGTTACAGGATTGATCAAGGCAAATATTCCAACCAGAGTCGCATTTCAGGTGTCGTCACGTGCCGATTCACGCACAGTACTTGATCAAATGGGCGCTGAGCAATTACTGGGTCACGGCGACATGTTATTTTTGCCGCCGGGCACGGGGTTTCCCATTCGGGTTCACGGTTCATTTGTCTCAGATCAGGAAGTTCACCGAGTGGCAGACCAGTTGCGAAGCAGCGGCGAGCCGGAGTACCTGGAAGCGGTGGTTGATAACACCGCGCTCGGCGATTCTGTATCGGTCGAGGGTTTGGGAGGCAGCAACAGCGGAGAAGATGACCCACTTTATGATAAAGCTTTATCTTTTGTCACCGAAACTCGGCGAGCCTCAATATCATCGGTTCAGCGCCATCTACGGGTCGGCTACAACCGGGCGGCCAGAATGGTAGAAACGATGGAGGCGGCCGGTGCTGTAGGCCCCCTCGAAAACGGCAAGCGGGAGGTACTGGCTCCGCCCCCACCACAATGAAACAGAATTTAATGTCAACGATCAATCGAGTCTGGTATCGGTTTCTGGTGTTCGGACTGGCCGGGACGGTTCTGGTCTTTATCCCAATGCCAGCGGCCTTCGCTAATGAGGATTTACTGGAAGATTTTTTTGTTAAGGTTCGCACACTGCAGGCTGATTTTCATCAGGTTGTCCTCGACGAAGATCTTGCGCCATTGCAAGAGACTTCCGGGCACATGTGGCTTGCCCGGCCAGGCCAATTTCGTTGGAGTTATGGGCAACCAGTGGAGCAAGAGGTGTTGGCAGATGGCCTGCGTCTTTGGGTCTATGACGTTGGGCTTGAACAGGTGATCGTTCGAAATCAGTCAAAAACCCTGGGCAATACCCCAGCGGCGTTACTCGCCGGTGAGGATAAACCCGGTGATTCCTATTTGATAGAGTACCTCGGCAAACAGGGTGCAATCTCGTGGATTACTCTTTTCCCTAAAGATTCCTCCGCACCCTTTTCTCAGATTCAGCTCGGGTTTGAAAATGGCGAGTTGCGTCTGGTGCAGATCCTGGATCAGTTAGATCAGATTACCCGGCTCCGGTTTGATAACGTTATCGTCAACGATCAATTACCGCCAGATTTTTTCAGACTGAACCTGCCCGCAGGGGTTGACGTCATCCAAGAAGAGCTTTGACAAGGTGCTTCATTATCTTGTGATTGGTACCGGGGGCGCATTAGGCGCGATGCTGCGCTTTTTCGCCCACACCCGGATTTCGGCCTTAACAGGGCCTGGATTCCCCTGGAGCACCTTGCTGATTAATATCAGTGGCTCGTTTTTTCTGGGCGTCCTGGTGGTGATTCTTAGTGCGCGAGGGCCGGCTGTAGATCTTCTGCGCAGCGGGTTGTGTATTGGACTGCTGGGAGGGTTTACTACATTTTCTGCCTTTTCGTTAGAAACCTTGACCCTGCTTGAGACCGAACAATGGCAAAGAGCCCTTGTGAATATCGTATCCAGTGTATTGTTGTGCCTGCTTGGTGCCGCCGCTGGCGTTGCGGCCGCTCGTCAATTTTAAACAACAAAATATAAGGAAGGAAATGCTCGACCCACAACTTTTGCGCAATGATCCCGAAGGGGTAGCTAGCTCGCTGGCACCGCGAGGTTACGCTCTCGACGTGAAGGAATTTGCCGAACTCGAAAACCGAAGAAAGTCTCTTCAGACGCGCCAACAGGAGCTTCAAGCTGAGCGCAATCGTTCGGCTAAGGAGGTTGGGCGGGTGAAAGCCTCTGGCGGTGATGCCGCCGAACTTATCGCACAGACGGCCGGGCTG
>JAPKAJ010000415.1 GCA_028825345.1 Arenicellales bacterium
CGTGTGCTACCTGTCGAGTACCGATGACTATGCGTTGTTGTATGCCTCCGCCACCAGCACTGACGCAAACGATAAGACCACCTTTGATACCCTGGGCTGGCTGGCGCTGGATCAGAACGTGGGCACTGAGACTTTTACCCTTGTCGCGAGTGAAAAACGTCTGGAGAGCTTCGAGGCGTTGCTCGATAACTACACCAAGGCCAACGGCAAAAGCCGCAAACGCTTTGCCAAACGCATTGCGCGTGCCTTACAGGATCTGCCGGGGCAACTTGCCGGGCCATCGGGCGTACAACTGGCCCAGCGTCTCGACAAACCGGTGATGGGCGGGGTGACCTTTCGCGGTGTTACCAGCGAGGATCTTTCTCAGCACAGCCTCAGCCACAAAGCCAGCGGTGATCGCATCGCGCAGGCTGTTTTCACCATAGACCACCAGTAAAGCGATTTGGAACAACCCGTTCTTTCGCTTCGCACCCTGTTGATCGGCAACGCCCTGGCGCTGGCCCTTGTGCTGGGATTGCAGGCACTATTTCCCACGACGCTGCTCGATTTTGAGCTGCGGATAATCGACAGCCGCTTTCGGGTGCGCCAGGCACTTGATCTGGCGCCACCTTTCAGTGAACGGCTGGTGCATATCAATATCGATAACTACGCCAAGACCCAGTCGGGAACTCCGCTATGGGAAAAACAAACCTACGCCCGGCTCATCAACAACATTGCTGCAGCACAGCCTGAAGCCATTGCCTGCGATATCATGTTTGTCGACCGGGCCGAGCAGTCTGGCAACGAAGCCTTGGTGCAGGCGGCAATTAACGCGGGCAATCTGGTCAGCCCGTTTCTTGTAGACCCATCGGCTGATGCGGCCAGAGCCCCTGCCGCTCTGGCACTGGATGCCAACCCACGGCTCGCGCCGGGCAAGGCGCCCCACGCCAGCGGGGTGCTGGTAGCGCCTTTTGATGCTCTGATGGAGCAATCAGCCGGGCTCGGTTTTGTTAATCTGCAGCCAGACCCGGACGGGGTGATCCGGCGGGTACCGTTACTGATGGAGCTCGATGGGGCATTGGTGCCGTCTTTTTTTCTGCAGGCACTTGCGGTACAGCTGGATTACGATCTTGAGCAGATCGATGTACCTGATCGCTCGCAGGTGGTGCTGCGCAACTTTCCCAAACCCGGCACGGGCATGGCACGTGATCTTGCCCTGCCGCTTGATCGCGACGGTAATCTTCTGGTCAACTACGCCGGGCCACTGGATATTGCCACTTACCCAAATTCCTACAGTGCCTGGAACCTGCTGACGGCAAGCGCCACACCGGATTTTTCGGGCAAGTTGGTTTTTCTTGCCGATACATCAACACAGGCCAGCCAGTATGGCGATGTCAGCCCCACTCCGCTGGACAATACCTTTCCGCGGGCCTACATCTGGTCTAACGCCGCCAACATGCTGCTGACCGGCGCTTTTATTAGCCCGGTACCGTACGGCTTCGCGATAGCTATGGCCGTGCTGCTGGGGGGATTGCTGGTCTTTGCCGCGTGGCGCCTGCGAACGCTTTGGTTCAGCGCAACTGCGCTGGGGATGCTCGTGGTTTATGTCGCTGTTGCGTTTGGCGCCTTTGCCCAGGGCGGCTGGTTACTGCCGGTGTTGCCGGTGCTGACACCGCTGATTGTGATGTATCTTTTTTCCAGCATGTACCGCTACACCCAGCTGGAACACTACGAGGGCGTACTTGAGGGGAGCCTCAAGAGTTACCTCTCGCCGCGGCTGATGGATCAGATCCGCAGCGACCCTGACCTTCTCAAACTCGGCGGCGCGCGCAAGCGCATTACAGTACTGTTCAGCGATATCGTGGATTTCACAGCGTTTTCGGATCAGGCTGACCCGCAGGAAGTGCAGGATGTACTGGAAGCCTATTTCGCCGAGACCGCGTCAGTCATATTTGCCCAAGATGGCGTGGTCGATAAATACATGGGTGACGGCATCCTCGCTTTTTTTGAAAACGACGGTGATGACATTACCAGCGCTTCACGGGCCGTCAGCTGCGCACTGCAACTACAG
>JAPKAJ010000416.1 GCA_028825345.1 Arenicellales bacterium
AAATACCACTTAGGCCCCATTTTTTACTGAAGCGCTGACCAAAGGCCCCGGACAGCAATGAGCCGGCTATATTGAATATTCCAATAAGGGATATAGCGATCGCGCCTACCATCGAACCCAGGCCGAGATCTGATACGTATACGGGTAAATGAACCGTGATGAATGCCACATGGAATCCGCAAACAAAAAACCCTGCGGTTAGCAAAAGGAACCCCCGATGAGCAAATGCCTCCCGCATCGCTCCGATTGAGCCCGTGTGCACCACGTTCTCATCACGCACACGAGGATCATTGGGCAGCATGAACGCAAGCGGGATGATCAGGCAGACCGAAACAGAGGTAACAACCAGGGCCGACGACCAGCCATGGTTCGATATCATCCCCTGTGTAATCGGTGAATAAAGCACCTGCCCCACAGATCCCGCGGCGGTGCACAAACCCATGACCAGCGAGCGCCTTTGCGCCCCGACAACCCGCACCATGGTAGCGGTCACAAGTGAAAAAGACGTAAAGGCTACGCCGGTACCAACAAGAATGCCGCCCGCCAGATATAAAGACCCGGAAGATTCGACCCAGGTCATACCGAAAGTCCCAAGCGCATAGATGAGGGCGCCCCCGATGACAACCCACAACGGCCCATAACGATCTACCAGGATACCTGCGAGAGGCAGGCAAATCCCCCAAAAAAGATTCTGCAGCGCCATGGCAAGCGCGAAAGTCTCCCGGGTCCAGTTAAGATCGAAGGTCATTGGCCCCAGGTACAGGCCGTAACTCGAACGGGCGCCAAAACCAACCAGTGAAATAAGGCAGCCACCCAGTAACACCACAAACGGTGTTTGCCAGGACTTGGTAACTAAACGATAGTCAGAGATCACAATGAAAGTCCATAGTCATAACTGTAGATTCATTCTTTGCGGCCTTTATTGAAAACATTTCAGCTGCCAAACGGTTATGCTGAAGATATATAATTGCGAGCTGCAGTTTAACCGCTGAACCCTTCTTGCTTGCTTGCTTTTATGGAATCTTTCCCAATAGATTACCAACGGGTTATCGAAACATTCGATTTCCTGAATGATTGGGACGCCCGTTATCATTTCATTACCGAGCTCGGTGAAAAACTGCCGGATTTTCCGGATTCCAACCGGGTCGAGGCGTACCTTGTTCCCGAGTGCATGAGCACGGTTTTTATCCAGGCCATACGTGATCCCCAAGGTCGCTATACGTTCCGGGGGGACTGCGATACATCTACCGTTAAAGGGGTCGTGGCAATCCTATTGGCAATGTTTCACGGCCAAACAGCCCAGGAGATTGCCGATTTTGATGCGGACGCGGGTTTTGAAAGGCTGGGACTTTTCGATCACTTAAGTCCGACCAGGCATGTCGGCGTCTACGCCATGGTGCAGCGTGTCAAACGCCAGGTTGCCGCGCTTGAGGCGGGAGAGTCCTAGGCTCAGGCACTATTGCCTTCGACTGCTAAAGACGCGGCAAGCTCGCCACGAGCGCAGCTTTGTCGAGATAAAGCCGGGTATCACGCCAGGGATGCACTGGTCGGAAGTTCCCCACGGCGGCGGCGCTCAACCAAAACGTCCAACCAGTCCGGGTCCATTTCAGGCACCGAGGACAATAGCAATTCGGTATAGGGCGCATGTGGAGGAGTCAGAATCTGCTCCTTAAGCCCCTGCTCGACAACCTGCCCTTGATACATCACCACGATATGATCAGCGATCGCTCTGACCGTAGCAAGATCGTGCGTAATAAACAGGTAAGAGACGCCAAGCTCATTTTGAAGATTTTGCAGGAGTTCCAGGATACCTTCGGCCACCAACTGATCAAGGGCCGAAGTGACCTCGTCACAGATGATTAAGTTAGGTTCGGCAGCCAGCGCCCGTGCAATACATACCCGCTGCTTCTCTCCTCCTGATAATTGCCCTGGATACCGGTCGACATAGTCCAGCGGTAATTCGATCTGCAGCAACAGTTGGGCGACCCGCGCGCGTTTTTCTTCTCCCCCAAGGCCAAGGTAGAACTCCAGAGGTCGGCCAATGA
>JAPKAJ010000094.1 GCA_028825345.1 Arenicellales bacterium
ATTTAAATGATTTGGTTGACCCGTTTCTATCCCATCGTTATCCTCAATAGGCTGACAATAGCGCCCGGGAATATTTTTCAGATGCTGGGAGTTTCGCTCAATTTAAAAGGAGGATGAAAAATGAAAACGTGGCTGTTTAGATCAGTAACTCTGGTCGTCGCACTCTTGATGCTGGCGGGCGGGCCTTTCATGAACACGGCTACGGCCGGCGGCAAAGTGGCACTGGTGCTGGATGTCGGAGGTCGGGGCGATCTTTCGTTTAACGATATGGGCTTTAAAGGCGCAGATGAGGCTGAAGCCAAGCTTGGCGTCGACGTTGTCGAGATTCAGAGTAACTCAGCGGCAGATTACCTGCCTAACATGCAAAACGCGGCTCGCTCGGGCAAGTTTGACCTGGTGGTTGCCGTAGGCTTTTTGCTGGCCGATGCAATGGCCGAGGTGGCTGCACAGTTTCCGGATCAGAAGTTCGCCATTATCGATGTCACCTGGCTTGGCAAGCCCAATCTGATGGAGATCGGTTACGAAGAAAATAAAGGCTCTGCTTTGGTGGGCGCTTTATCTTCAATGGTTGCCGCGCACTACGGTTACGATAAGATTGGCATCGTGCTGGGTATCGAAATTCCTGTGCTTTACAAATTTGAAGCCGGGTATCGCTTCGGTATGCACTGGGGTAACGCCAAGTATGCCCAGGTTACGGGCAAGAAGGCTGATGTGGGCCTTTTGTGGACTTACACCGGAACTTTCAGTGATATAGCGAAAGGTAAGGTGGCCACTGAGGCCATGCTGGCGCAAGGCGCTGGGTTGATCTACAACGTGGCCGGCCCCTTAGGTATTGGCGATCTTGAGGCCATTACCGAACATCTGGAAGCCAAGGGCAAATCCGCTGGCCCACCGTTTATGATTGGTGTGGATGCCAACCAGGATTACCTTGGCGATGGCCATCGGGTTCTGGCAAGCATGATGAAGCGCGTCGATCTTGGCGTTTACAGTGCCATCGAGTCAGCAGTCAACGGGACTTTCAAGGGTGGCGTGCAGATCTTGGGCCCGCACAATGGCGGTATCGCTATGTCCGGAAAGCAGGATCTGGCCGACTTTATCGAGTTTGGTGTCAGTGGTGGCGCCATTCAATCCTCGGATCGTGATCAGATAAGCAGCAACTGGATAGCGATGCGTGACGCCATCCCCGGCTGGATCTGGGATGCTGTTACCGAATTGCAGGGACAGATTAGTTCTGGTGCAGCCGAAGTCCCTTGTGGGTGGTGTGCGGATACGATCGGCGATATTCGCGCCAAGTATCCCGACTGAGTTTGCGGATCAAGCAGAAGATCAAACGATACTCGCAAACTTATTGAAGTGTTTCAACCAGGGGGGTCCGTAACGCCCCCCTGGTTCTTTGTTTTGATCCTCACAATGCGTGATCTCAGCATGACGCGGTTGTTGTCACAGTACAGGCGAATCCTATGACCACCTCAGTTCAATGGCTGCGGCGGGCGGGTCCGCTTATTGAGTCGTTGCTCGCTGGCCTGATTGGTCTTGTGATCGGCGCTTTCATCATGCTGGCCTTTGGCTACGATCCGCTGGCAGCATACCTGTCACTTTTCAGTGGCAGTTTTGGCAGTGTTTACAGTTGGGCCGAGACGCTCGCCAACGCAACACCACTGATCCTGACAGCACTGACCTTTGCCATCGCCATGCGCGGTGGTCTTTTTAATATCGGAGCCGAAGGGCAGTTGTATATGGGTGCTCTGGCTGCCGTTGCTGTCAGTCTGATCCATCTGCCGTCGCCACTTAATATCATTGTCTCCCTGGTAGCGGCTATGGTGGCCGGAATGATCTGGAGCCTGCCGGTGGCGCTGCTCAAGCTGGGTCGCGGTGTGCATGAAGTCATATCAACCATCATGTTTAACTGGATCTCGCACTTCTTTGCCTTTTACCTGATAGCGAATGTGCTGACCGACCCCAAGCGCGGGGAGAAGACCATCAGCATTGTCGAAAGCGCCCGTCTGGGTCGAATTCTCCCAACGGCGAGCCTCAATTACGGATTGGTGATCGCACTGGTAACCGTGGCGTTCATTTTGTTTTTTCTCTGGCGCACATCCGCCGGTTTTGAGTTGCGTGCCTCCGGCTATAACTCCGAGGCTTCCCATTACGCTGGCATCAGCCTGCGCAAACAGGTAATGCGCACTTTTTTAATTGGCGGGGCGATTGCGGGGCTGGCCGGGGCAGTGCAGGTTATGGGGCGGCCGCCGACCTACGCGGTCATGAGCGGCATGCCGCAACTGGTTAACCTGGGTTTTGATGGTATTGGTGTGGCCATGATCGGACGCAATCATCCCGTGGGGATTGTGGTGGCCGCGATTTTCTTTGGCGGATTAATGGTCGGTGGACGGATCATGCAGTTTGATCCGGGGGTGCCGTTCGAGCTGGTACGGGTGATCGAGGGCGTTATCATTGTGACACTTGCCGTACCGGAATTGCGGCGGATCTTTTCAGTAGCTCGGCGTAAACTGAGTGGTGGGGGTTGACCATGGAAATGGCGCATCTTTGGGGCATTCTATTTTTGTCGCTGCATGCAATGGTGCCGATTACGCTGGCCGCAATCGGCGAAACCATTGAGGAGTCGGCAGGACTTTTTAATATCGGCCTGGAAGGCATTCTCCTGCTGGGCGCATTGGCCGGCGCTCTTGGGGCCGAGGCAAGCGGCAGCGCGTCCATAGGCCTTCTGAGCGGGATCGCCACAGGCGCGCTTGTGGGGCTGCTTTTTGGCGGTATCAGTACCACGCTGCGCGGCAGTCAGCTTATTATCGGAGTCGGTATTAATCTTTTTGCGCTGGGTTTTGTAGCGCTGATGCTGACTATCCTTGGAGCGCCCGGATTTCATAGCGTATCGCGTGAAGTACAGGTACCGCTGATCCCCCTCGGGGTGGGCAATCTCAGCCCGCTGGTGCCCGTCACCATTGTGCTGGCATTTGCCGTCTGGTGGCTGCTGCGGCGGACCCAGTTGGGCATCTGGATCCGGGCGGCAGGAGATAACCCCGGCGCGGCCGATGTCGCGGGTCTTCCAGTCAATGCACTGCGCCTTGGTACCGCGGTCGTCGCTGGGATGCTGGCAGGTCTCGCTGGTGCGTATCTCAGTGTAGATTGGTTTGGCGCGGTCACCAAGGAGATCACGGCGGGCCGTGGTTTCATTGCTCTGGCGATTGTAGTATTCAGCGGTCTCAACCCGCTGCTCGCGTTGCTGGGCGGCTTTATCTTTGGCCTTTTCGATGGCCTTGCCACCTGGGTTGCGACCTACCCGGGCATCAAGAAAATCATTCCCTGGCAGTTTGTGGCGATGGCACCTTATATCGTGACCCTGGCTGTGGTGGCAGGCGGGATTGGCCGGGTTCGCTTTCCCAAGGGGCTGGGCGTCCCCTATCTGCGCGAATGATCGGCAACTTGCATGGCTAATTCAGCAATAGATTCTAAAGGGCAGGCACCACAGACTCCTGTTCACGGACAGGTCCTGCTTGAGGCGCGCGGTCTTTCCAAGGGCTTTCCGGGGGTATGGCAACACCTGATACTCGATCATCTGGATTTCGACGTACGTGCCGGAGAGGTGCACACTCTGTTGGGCGAGAACGGCGCCGGCAAGACTGTAATCGCGAATATTCTCTCGGGGTATTACGGTAAGACCAACGGTGAAATCCGGGTCAGGGGCAAGCTGGTTAGTTTTGATTCACCACGTGATGGCCTGGCTCATGGCATTGCCATGGTGCACCAGGATCTGATGCTGGTGGGGGCATTTACCGTGGCACAAAACGTAATGGTGGGGCTCAAAGCCCCGCCCTTTTCTTTTCGGCTGCACGCCGTTGAGCGAAAACTCGATGAACTGGTTGCGCACTATGGCCTGCAGGTAGACCCACGCGCTCGTGTCGAAGATCTTTCTGCTGGTGAACAGCAGCGAGTCGAGATTCTCAAAGTGCTGTTCCATGAGCCCGAGGTTTTGTTTCTGGATGAACCCACTTCCTTGTTGGCGCCACACGAGGCAGATCAGTTATTCGTGGTGCTACGGGCCATGGCCGACGAGGGCAAGGGTATTGTTTTTATCTCGCACAAGATGCGCGAGGTCTTTGCGGTCTCTGATCGGGTGACGGTGCTGAAGCTGGGTAAGATGCAAGGTACCTGCCATATCAGTGAAACCACCGAGGATGAACTTACCCGGCGCACCTTTGGCGAGACCGTACCCGATTACATGGAACGCCCTGCCGTGCGCTCCGATAAACTGGCTATTAAGGTGTCCAACCTGATCCCACAGGGCCTTGAGAAAAAAGCCCCAGGATCGGGGTTCTCATTCACCTTGCGCCAGGGTGAGATTCTGGGTCTTGCCGGTGTAGCCGGCAATGGCCAGAGCGAACTGATCGCATCGATCACAGGCCTGGCGCCTCCTGCAAGCGGTCAAATCATAATTCTTGGCGAGGACATGACCAAGCGATCGCCCCGAGCCTTTATCGAAAAAGGGGTAGCCCACATACCGGAACGCCGACGCCAGATGGGTATCGTTGAGCAGATGTTTGTCGCCGAGAATGTGGTGCTTAAGGATTATCGCCAGACGCCGTTCTCACGCAATACGGTATTGAATCATCATGAGATCACAGCGCATGCGCAGGATATCGTTGCCCGTTTCAATGCCCTGGTGCCAGATCTGTGGGATACCGAATGCCGCATCCTGTCCGGTGGCAATATCCAGCGGCTGATCCTGGGCCGTGAAACCTGGCGCAAGCCACCGGTGATTATCGCGTCGCATCCGACCGAGGGCCTTGATGCCAAGGCGATCCGTCACACCTGGGACCTCTTTCTCGAGTTGCGCGAACAGGGCTCAGGTATATTGCTGATATCAGAAGATCTGGATGAGATTATGAGTCTGTCAGATCGTATCGGCGTGATGTTCGAAGGCGAGATTGTCGGCGTGGTCGAGGGTCAGGACGCCGATCGCGAACTGCTCGGTCACTGGATGGCGGGCACTGCCGCTCAGGCGGCCTGAGCCAAGCGAAAAATGGCTGGGGTTCGGTGTCAAACTCTCGGTCTTTGTGCAACGGCGATGATTCAGTTGTTGGATACAAGGTGCAGCGCCAGCCGGCAAGAAGAGGGTGATCAATGATGAAAGAAGACCCTTACCTCCCGCTTTTGCTGGAGGTAATGACTCGGGCCTATGCACCGTATTCAAAATTTGCAGTAGGGGCAGTGGTCCGTAGCACCTCGGGTGCGCTCTATACTGGGGCAAATGTTGAAAATGCGGCTTACCCGCAGGGTTGGTGCGCCGAGACGAGTGCACTGGCCGCCATGATTATGGCTGGCGAAACCCGCCTTGCAGAGATTGCCGTGATAGCTGCCGGTCAGGATATCTGTACGCCCTGCGGAGGCTGTCGTCAGAAGATCCGAGAGTTTGCTGATCCTGATGCAAGGGTATTGTGCTACGGCCCAGAAGGTCTGCGCGCGACCTACACCCTTGGTGAATTGCTGCCCCACGCGTTTGGCCCGGATCACCTGCTGTGAGCCCCTACCGCGCAGCCGCGAAACGCATTCTTGATGGTGCCGGTGCTCGCTCGCCCAAAGTGGGCATGATTCTCGGCAGCGGTTTGTCCGGGGTAGCCGATTCAATTGATAACCCCAGCACTTTGCCCTATGCCGAGCTGGAAGGTTTTCCCGATGCCAAAGTCAGTGGCCACGCGGGACAACTGGTACTGGGTGAGCTTGCCGGGATTCCCGTGGCCTGCCTGCAGGGGCGCTGGCACGCTTATGAAGGCCATGCCCTGGCTGATCTCGCAATACCGATTCGCGCGCTCAAAGCCGCTGGCTGCGAGACACTGTTCATTACCTGTGCGGCCGGCAGCCTGCGAGAGGAGATGCCTCCCGGCAGCCTGATGATGCTGACTGATCACATCAACTGGCCGGGCTTGAGTCCGCTGATCGGACCCAATGACGATACACTGGGGTCAAGATTTACCGATCTTTCTCACGCTTATGATCCAGCCCTGCAGGGACAACTGCGCGAGGCCGCCTCTGATGCTGGCCTGGAGTTGCACGAAGGGGTATACCTTTGGTGTCTTGGTCCTAGCTTCGAGACACCAGCTGAGATTCGCGCTTTTGCTCATTTGGGCGCTGATGCGGTGGGGATGTCTACTGTCCCCGAGACGCTCGTTGCACGCCACTGTGGTATGGCAGTGGCAGCAGTGGCCGTAATCACCAACCTGGCAGCTGGGTTGCAATCAGACCTTTCGCACGAACAGACACTGGCCGCCGGCAGTCAGGCTGCACCACAACTGGCTCGACTGATCAAAGGATTTATGAAAACTCTGGTAGAGCCGTCATCATGAAGTACACAACTGGCATTGGAATCTCCTTTTCAGGTTATTCTCGATGACAGCGAAAGCCGATGTCATGGCGCTATACCCACCAAAGTCCGGCAGTGCTGACATAACCTCCAATCCAGGCCAGGCCCTGGATCGCGATTGGATCGCCAGCGTGCGGGTAAATCGCAGTGCTGTGGAGCGACGTTGCGCGAGCCTTGGCGGTCGGCGCACCGTCAAAAAGGATTGGCAGGCAGCATGGCTGTTGCGGGCAATGACCTGTATTGATCTCACCACGCTTGATGGGGCTGATACCCCAGGTAATGTGCAGCGTCTGTGCGCTAAGGCGCGCATACCGCTTCGCACGGATATCGCTCGCGCATTGCAGGTAGAAGATCTTAGGGTAGGGGCGGTGTGTGTCTACCCGGCTCTGGTAAGCGAAGCCGTCAATGCGCTTCAGGGCACTGATATTCCGGTCGCATCGGTGGCGGCTGGGTTTCCGGATGGATTGACGACACTTGCCACTCGTGTGGCCGAGGTTGAAAGTGCACGCCAGGCAGGTGCCCGCGAGATCGACATCGTCATTCGCCGTGGCCTGGTACTGAGCGGCGATTGGCAGGGACTGTACGACGAAATCCGCGCATTTCGCCAAGCCGCGGGGGATACCCACCTCAAGACCATTCTCGGCACCGGAAATCTTGTGAGTTTCACCAACGTGGCCCGGGCCAGCCTGGTAGCGATGATGGCGGGGGCCGATTTCATCAAGACTTCAACCGGTAAGGAATCTGTCAACGCCAACCTGCTGGTTAGTCTTGTCATGCTGCGCGCTATCCGTGCGTACCACCAGCGTACCGGATTCATGGTGGGTTTCAAGCCGGCGGGGGGCATCCGCGCTGCACGCGATGCTCTTGCTTATCTGGTACTCATGCGTGAGGAGTTGGGCCGGGCGTGGCTTGATGCCAGGTACTTCCGCATTGGCGCTTCGGGCCTGTTGGGCGATATCTCCCGGCAACTGGAGCACCATATCAGTGGGCGTTATTCCGCCAGCCACCGCCACCCCATGGGTTGATTCTATGTCCAGTGTGAGAGAACTGTTTGAAAGCATGGAGTACGGACCTGCACCCGAGGATGCCTCATTGGCCAGACAGTGGCTCTTGGAGCAGGGGCCCTCGTTCGGCCATTGGATTGGTGGCCAATGGTACGAAGCCCAAGAGCACTTTGCTTCGGTTAACCCGGCAACGCTCGAGACTCTGGCCGATATTGGTCGGGGCAATAGCGATGACGTCGATGCAGCCGTGAATGCGGCTCGCAGCGCGCTTTTACCCTGGCAGGCACTCAGCGCCGATGCCCGCGGCCGTCATCTTTATGCGCTGGCGCGCCAGGTACAAAAACATGCCCGCATGCTGGCGGTGCTCGAGACTCTGGATAACGGCAAGCCGATACGCGAAACCCGCGATATAGACGTACCGCTGGTGGCCCGTCATTTTTATCACCATGCCGGCTGGACGACCCTGATCGACGAAGAACTGCCCGGCAGCGCACCCCTTGGGGTTATTGGCCAGGTAATCCCATGGAATTTTCCGTTACTGATGTTGGCCTGGAAAGTAGCGCCCGCGCTCGCGGCCGGCAATACCGTGGCCTTAAAGCCAGCCGAGTACACCAGTCTGAGTGCGCTTTACTTTGCCAAGATGAGCCATGAGGCCGGCCTGCCGCCTGGCGTATTCAATGTGGTGACTGGAAAAGGCGAAACTGGCCGTACCCTGGTGAACCATTCTGGTATCGACAAGGTCGCCTTTACCGGCTCGACCCGTGTCGGCCGTGAGATTCGAAAGGCCACTGCGGGCTCCGGCAAGGCGCTTACGCTGGAGCTTGGCGGCAAGTCGCCTTTCGTGGTTTTTGCCGATGCCGATCTCGATGGAGCCGTGGAAGGTGTGGTCGATGCTATCTGGTTCAACCAGGGCCAGGTCTGCTGCGCCGGCTCGCGGCTGCTGGTACAAGAATCAGTAGCCGATGAGTTCATTGCCCGAGTGAAAAACCGTATGCAGACATTGCGCCTGGGCGACCCACTTGATAAGGCGATCGATATGGGTGCCGTGGTCGATGCCAGTCAGTTGGAAGCCATCCGCGGCTATGTCGAAGGTGCTAAAAAGGAGGGCGCTATCTGTTGGCAGGCCGATACCCCGCTGCCCCAAAATGGC
>JAPKAJ010000095.1 GCA_028825345.1 Arenicellales bacterium
TGCAGGTGGCGATCTTTTTTTGAAAATGTTCCGTTTACACAAATTGCCCACAAGTTAGGCTGACCGCCAATTCCGCATGTTTTCAACTGCCGCCAGCATTGCTGGACTGTTTCATGAACATCTCCCCGAGAGCAAGTTCAGCCTTTTTTGATTGCATAATGGGGTCAATACAGAAGTGATGTATACAACTTATTACTTTCAGGTGCAATATTTACTAAAAATGTGTTATCAGTTTTCACTGATTAGCTAACTGTATACTTATGTGCTTGATTTAAGTTAAGTCCAACCCAAGCTTTCCGGACACTCTACCAGACCCAGTGCGATAGCAGTTTTATGAGGAAGAGTGGGTGGCTTTCTAAAGCCCTTGAATCATCGCGTCATGCATCAGTGTTTTTCCTCGTGGCCACTAGCTAGATCGATCAAATGAAAATCAAAAATATCAGTTCAACGCCCCTGTTTGTGCCGTATTTGCAGCCCTATTACTGGTCTCAGGGTATAACTGCGGGCTCCGAAGTCTTGTTGATCGAAATAAAGACCGATAAGGGCCAGGTGGGCTTTGGAGAATGTCTTGCGACCCCCACGGCAGTCGGTGTCAAAGCGTTTGTCGATGAGGCATCCAAACACCTGCTTGGGGAGTCCATTTTTGACCGCGAGCGGTTGATGGCGATCTGCTATCAGTCGTTGTTTCAGTTCCGGGGTAACTGCAGTGCCCCTCGCTTCGGAGGTCAGGTGCTGGCGGGCCTCGAGATGGCGCTTTGGGATCTTCAGGGAAAAGCACTTGATCGGCCGGTGTATGACCTTTTAGGTGGCGTGAAACGAAAACATGTCGAGTATTTTGGGTTTATTCAGGGTTCTAAACCTGAAGACCTGGCCAAAGACGCTGTGGCGCTGGTGAAACAAGGGCATCGAGTCATATATTGCAAAGTCGGTCGAGGTGATGCGCTTGATCTTGAGATCGTAAGGCAGGTTCGCGAGGCGATAGGCCCCCAGATTCGGCTACGTCTTGACCCGAACGAGGCGTGGGATCCTCTTACTGCCATACGCATGATTGAGGAACTAAAAGGGTACAAGCCGGAAATGATCGAGCAACCCTGTGATCATCGGAGCTTAACTGCTCTTAAGCAGATTAAAGACGCAAGCCCTATTGCTATTGCCGCGGACCAGTGTGTGTTTAATGCTACCGATGTTTATCAGGTAACCCAGATGCAGGCAGCGGACCTCATTACGCTTGGCCTTCATGAGACGGGTGGCATTGGGCCGTTCGTCAAGGCGGCTGCCGTCGCCGAGGCTGCCGGGGTCAATATCTGTCTTCATGGATTGTACGAGACTGGCATCACCACCTGCGCTGCGCATCAGGCGGGGCTCGCAACTCCCAACCTGGATGATGCCAATCAGTACATGAATCACCTTCTCACATCAGACATTATTGCCAGTCCAGATCTTTCATTGAAAGATGCCAGGTTGGGTGTATTCGAGTTGCCTGGGTTGGGATTTGAAATAGATTCAGATGCAGTAGCGAAGGCCGCAGAGCGGCATATCCAGCATACGACGACAACGAGTTAAGACCAGCGGTTGTTGCCGCCCCGCACCTCACCAGGAGGATCTGCCATTGAAGATTTCACGGATCAGAGTATTTCAAGTTGATCTGCCCATGAAAGAAGGCTCGTATAGCTGGTCGACCCAATCTTTTTCTGCGTTTGACAGCACCGTGGTGCTGATTGATACCGATGAAGGGTTAACCGGTGTGGGTGAGAGTTGCCCGCTTGGTCCTTCGTACCTTGCCGCATACGCCGAGGGTGTGCGTACCGGCGTTTCCATCCTGGCGCCCGACCTTATCGGTGAGGATCCAACCCAATTAGATAGAATTAATCTAAAAATGGATCAGTTGCTAAAAGGCCACCCGTATGTCAAATCGGCAATTGATATGGCGTGTTGGGATATTCTGGGCAAGGCCACTGGAATGCCTGTCTATCAATTGCTGGGAGGGAAATTGCAGGAACGCGTGAAGTTGTTCAAAGTGGTGGCGCGTGCAGACCCAGGATTAATGGTGGAGCGCTTTCTCGAGTATCGTCAATCCGGGTTTGATCATTTTCAGATCAAAGTGGGCGAGGACTCTGAGACTGATATAGAGCGCTTCAGACGTATCATCGAGGTCATGGAGCCGGGAGACGTAGTTGATGCCGACGCCAATACTGGCTGGAAACAACATGAGGCGCTACGTGTGGTTAATGCTGCTTCGCAGATGCTAAAGGAGCGACAACTCTCATGTTTTATTGAGCAGCCGTGTTTGAGTTATGAAGAGTGCCTCGCCGTGCGCCAGCATACTGATCTGCCATTTATCCTCGACGAGTGTATGGATGGATTGCCGATTCTGCTCCGTGGGTATCAGGACAATGCGATGGACTTGATTAATCTTAAGATCAATCGAATGGGGGGTTTGACCCGGGCGCGTCAGGTACGCGACCTGTGTATTAACCTTGGGATCGTGATGACCATAGAGGACAGCTGGGGCGGTGAGATTGCCACAGCTGCCATAGCCCACCTTGCACAATCGACCCCTGGGGCCTTTCATTTTCAGTCCTCTGCGTTTCACGAATACGCCAGCGTTGCTATTGCTGACGGTGGTCCGGTCGTTGCAGATGGCTACATGATGGCACCTACCCAGCCTGGCCTGGGTGTGACGCCCTTGATGGATGTGCTAGGTGCCCCGGGTTTTGACATCGCCTAGAACAGTTGTTGCCAACGGTGGCCATAGCCTGTTATAGAGGCAGGTTAGCGGCAGGTGCATCGTTATGTTCAAGGTACTTTCCTTGAATAAATACATATATCGGTGACACGACTTCATGAAAATCCAAGGCGGTTAGGATGACCGATCAGTCCGAGAATAAGAAAAAAGGGCGGAACACCCTGGCAGTACATGCCGGAGAAGGGCTTGATCCCAACACTCGGGCATCTGCACCCAATATCGTGATGTTGAGCACTTTTGTGCTTGATGAGCCGGTGGGTTTTTCAGCTTACGATAGCCCTGATGAGGCGCCGTATATCTATAGCCGATGGTGCAACCCTGCGGTGCAGCAGCTCGAGGAAAAATTATCAGCGTTAGAGATGGACACGGATGACCTGATGTCATCCAGTTACCAACTCTCTGGAAAGCAGTTGCAAGCTTACCGTGACTTTGCCGGGGACGGCGTATATCGTGTCTTTGTAGGTTTGGAAGACCCCGAGGACCCATGCGAAGATCTTGCCCGGGTGCTGGGCTAACGTCCGGCCTATGTTGGAACATGATGACAATATTGAAAAGCTCGAAGGGAGATTTGCAAAGATGAGTTCAATCCAATCTATTGACGCCAGGCCGGCCTTCAGCGCGACCCCGGTTCAAGCAGACACGATTTTGGATAACGGCCCCGGTCGGCACCGTATCGGCTTAATTGCCTTGGCAAGTGATTACGTGGTTGAGCGTGATTTTGTCAATATGCGCCCCTGCGATGATGTGGCGGTTTTTGTCTCAAGGGTGCTCAATGTAAACCCTTGCACTGTAGAAAACCTGAAAACCATGGGCCCCAGATTGGCTGATGCCACGTCATTGATTATCCCGGATGGCCGCCTAGATGTGGTTAGTTATTGTTGTACTTCAGGCACCACAGCAATGGGGTATGAAGCGGTTGCGGACAGCATTCACAAGGCGCGGCCAGATATACCCGTGGTTACGCCAATTACGGCCGGGCTAAGAGCTCTCAAACAACTGGACGCGCACCGCATTGCTGTACTGACCCCGTATACCGATGACGTCAACGAGACGCTGGTGGGCTATATCGAGCAGCATGGCCCACAAGTGATCTCAACCACGAGTTTTCTTTTTGCCAATGACAACGATATGGCTCGTATTCCGCCTGAGACTATTGTGAAAGCCGCATTGGAAGCTGACCGTGCCGATGCTGACGCGCTTTTTATTTCCTGTACCGCCATTCGTGCGGTTGATGTAATCGAGCAGATTGAAAAGACTTTGAATAAGCCCGTTATTTCTGCCAACCAGGCATTGTTCTGGGAGTCTATTCGGATCGCGGGTTATCAGGGCTCGATTTCGGGCTACGGTAAGTTGCTGACCATGGGTCTGGACTAGTCTGGAAAATCGCTTTTAGCGAGAGAATAGCCAGGTGATCGCGACTCAACTGACGGATGCCCAAGTGGCTGAGTACCATGAGAATGGGTTCGTGGTGCCGGATTATCACTTGAGCGAAGGCACTCTGGAGGCTATCCGAACAACACATAGTCGGTTTATTGCGAAATATCCACAGTTCTCGGATTATTGTTCGGCACTGTTGCCGTTCGACGAAAGCTTTATCAAATTTGCGCGTGATGAAAATATTCTTAACATGGTGGGCCAGATCATTGGCAATAACTTCGCATTATGGAATTCAAGCTTTTTTGCAAAGCCAGCCAAGATCGGCACGACAACACCCTGGCATCAGGACGGTCAGTATTGGGCAATGCGACCGCTGGCCACCTGCACGGCATGGATGGCGATAGATGACTCGACTCCTGAAAATGGCTGCTTGCGGGTCATCCCGGGCTCACACAAGGGAAAGAATCTTAGGCGCCACCAGGTTAATGATTCACCAGGGCTTGCACTCAATCAGGAGTTGCTCCCAAGTGAGTTCGATGAGTCCAAAGCGGTAGATATGATTTTGAAAGCAGGGCAGATTTCCTTGCATGATGTGTATCTGGCGCACGGCTCAGAGCCTAATCAATCGGATCGGCCACGCCGTGGCATGACTCTTCGTTTCATGCCGACAAGTTCCTACTATGACCGAGACATAGAGAAAGAGCGGCATCAATCAAACCCGTATCGATCAGGGGACGATAGTGGGCTACAACGCCTTCAGAGGGTGCCGCTGTACCTGATGCGTGGTATTGATCTTTGTGGGCGCAACGAATACAAAGCAGTTTTCTCAAACCCAGCCCAACCCAACCCGTTAGAGAGTATTGATGAAACTTGAGGATATCTATGCCGAGGCCCCGGTGTTTTTGAAACAGGTCCAGCGTGAGTTTTATTATGAGAAAGGCTATTTGGTATTCCCGTCTCTGATTGGGCATAACGAACTAGCCACTTTGCGTACAGCCGCGAACAGTCTCGTTGAGACAACACGCCAGCTGACAGAGTCCTCAAGGGAGATCGATCTGGAGCAGGACCATAGCTCCGATAATCCCAGACTGCGTCGAGCAGCATATCTGGATGATCTGGACCCAACATTCTGGGGAATCTGCGCTGATTCAGTGATCCCTGATATCGCGGCTGATCTGCTGGGGCCTAACGTGCGGTTTCGTGAAATTATGCTTAATTTCAAATGGTCGGATGGTGGTGCCGAGGTGAAATGGCATCAGGATATTGCTTTTTATCCGCATACCCACAGCGGCACCATGCAGTTCCTGATATTTCTAGAGGATGTCTCTTCCGAGCAGGGGCCTCTTGAAATCTATGAACGCAGTCATCAGTGGGAAATTTTCGAACATTACGATGATCAGGGTGAGTGGACTGGTGCGATCAGAGCCAACGATCTTCAAGAAGCATGCCTTGCCCCACCTGTTGCGATCACTGGCAGCGCAGGAACAGTGTCAGTCCACCATAGCCGCACAGTTCATGGTTCCAGCCGGAACCATAGTAACCTTGGCAGACCAGCGCTGGTCATTACTTATGGCGCAGCCGATGCAGTACCGTATACGGCACCGGCATATCCGAGTTCACGCTATGGAAGAATTGTTCGCGGGGTGTCGCCAAACTATGCGCATCATGAGGAGATGTTGGTGCCGATGCCTCCGGACTGGTCGGGCGGATACACTTCTATTTTTGATCATCAAGAAAGCGAGGCGTAGCGCTTTGTGCGATTTATATTCTTCTATTAAGAGTGAATCCTGAAGTGCAATCAAATTAGCGTAAGGTATGAAAAGAATATGAGAGATAACCCAATTCAATCCACGGTAGATTTTGACCTAGATGGCGTTCAGCATGGATTTCTGAAAGTACCTTATTCAGGAGATGATTCAGGCTGGGGTGCCGTCATGATCCCCGTGACTGTTGTTAAGAATGGTGAAGGGCCCACGGCTTTGCTCACCGGGGCCAATCATGGTGATGAGTACGAAGGGCCGATAGCGCTTTGGGGTATGACCAATGAACTGAGCGCTGATGTGGTGAGCGGTCGGGTGATCATGATCCCGGCGATGAATTATCCGGCGTTCAAAGCCGGTAAACGGACCTCACCCATTGATGGCGGCAACATGAATCGGGTGTTTCCCGGAGATCCAAACGGAAACATAACCCAGATCATTGCCGACTATTTTTCTCGCACCTTATTGCCAATGGCGGACTATGTCATCGATATCCACTCTGGTGGCAAGACGATGGAATTTCTGCCATTTGGTGCGGCCCACATACTGGATGATAAAGAGCAGCAGGCCCGCTGTGTCGGGGCAGTTGAGGCGTTTAATGCTCCTTACACATTGATGCTGCTCGAGCCTGATGCGACTCATCTTTATGACACGGCTGCAGAGAACCAGGGCAAAGTTTTTGTCAGCACCGAATTGGGCGGTGGAGGCTCGGCGAGTGCAACCACTGTGAAGATTGCAAAACGTGGCATCTCAAACGTACTCATGCATGCCGGTATCCTGTTGGGTGAGCCGGCGCGCGGTCCTTCAGTAAATCTGGATACCATGAGCCCAGAGTGTTTCATTACGTCTGAGCATTCCGGGCTTATAGAGATGTGTAACGACCTTGGCGCCGAAGTCAAAGAAGGCGATCTGATTGCCGTCATCCACGATGCCGAGCGAACCGGTTCGACTCCTGTAGAGTATCGATCAAAAGTAGGCGGCATTTTCATGGGCCGTCATTTTCCGTGCCTGATCAAGCCGGGTGATTTTCTGGCGGTGATTGCGCTGATGATCGAATGATCGTTGTAACCTGGCAAAACGTCCACTATTCATAAAGAAATCTATATGCAATACACCAAGCCGTTTCCCAAAGCAGAATATGATCGTCGCCTGGTTGAGACAAAAAAGAGGATGGTCGATCAGGGTTTTGATCTGATCATCTGCCAGGACCCGGCGAATATGAACTGGTTAACTGGCTTTGACAGCTGGTCTTTTTACACCCCGCAGGTGGTTCTCGTTCATACCGACGAGGCAAGCCCGATCTGGTTTGGTCGTCCCCAGGATGCAAAGGCAGCACACATCACCACTGATATTCCACCAGAGAACATTACGGATTTTTCCGAAACGCTAATTCACCACCCGAGCGAGCATCCCTACGATGAACTGGCAGAACTGATTACCGCACGGGGCTGGGGATCGGCCCGCGTTGGAGTAGAGCTCGACGCGCATTACTACACGGCCCGTGCACATGCTCACCTGGTTAAAGGCCTGCCAGATGCCAACGTGTCGGATTCGCAGCAACTGGTGAACTGGGCACGGCTGATCAAATCAGACGCTGAGTTAGTTTACATGCGCGAAGCAGGTCAGATCGTAAGCGCTGTCATGAACAGGGCAATCGCAAAAATCGCGCCCGGTGTTCCGCAATACGAGATCATTGCCGAGGTTTATCACGCGCAGGTGATGGGTGTTGACGGCAAGTACGGCAACTACAGCAGTTTATGCCCGCTGATACAGGTGGGTGAGGGCACCAGTACACCGCACCTGACCTGGTCTGAACATCCCTTGCCTGATGACACCCTGGTGATGATGGAACTCGGTGGGGCCCGTTATCATTACCAATCGCCGCTGACGCGTACGCTGCATCTTGGCACGCCTCCGCCAGAGGTCGCCAAACTGGCAGATACCATAGTTGCAGGGGTCGATGCTGCGCTGGAGGCGGCTCGGCCCGGCGCGACCTGCGAGGAGGTCGAGGCGGTATGGCAGAAAGTGCTCAACCGCAACGGCTACCGCAAAGAAAGCCGGGTGGGGTATTCCATCGGCGTGAATTATCCACCGGACTGGGGGGAGCGCACTGCCAGTTTACGCCCGGGTGACCAGACGGTTCTGCAAAACGGCATGTGCTTTCATTTCCAATCGGGTGTTTGGCTGGAGACAATCGGCGTTGCCGTATCGGAACCCTTCATCGTGACCGATAGCGGTGGCGAGCGCCTGTGTGACGTAGCGCGCGAACTGATCGTGATCGATTAGCAGCAAAAAGTTTTCGCTATCAATTAAGGTTTTACCATGGGCAATTCGGTGAATAATTTCGCTTCCGATAACGTCTCCTGTGCCTGTTCCGAGGTTATGCAGGCCTTAGCGCGCGCCAATACCGGAACCGCCCCATCCTACGGTGAAGACCCATGGACCACAGGGCTTTGCGCAAGACTTTCTGAAATATTTGAAACACCCGTAACGGCTTTTCCGGTGACGACTGGGACCGCTGCCAATGCCCTGGCGTTGTCTGCTTTGACGCCGTCATTTGGAAAAATTTTCTGCCATGAGTTATCTCATATCAATACCGATGAATGTGGCGCACCAGAGATGTTTACCGGCGGGGCAA
>JAPKAJ010000417.1 GCA_028825345.1 Arenicellales bacterium
TCCATTGATGTACGTTGTCTTTGTTCATGGTGTTGCCTCTTAGCTGTTATGAGTGTTTGTGTGGAACTCATCATCTGCGATCGAAGCATCTGTGGCAGTGATGTTTTTCACAAATTCACAACCGGTACGGGTAGCGGCGAGAGGAAAAGACCACTAAACGCCCAGACAAGTGACGGCCGTCACATTTGCCGGAATGAAAAACTACAGCAGGGTGTCAAGGAAAGCAGCGGCCCGGCCGGCAAACCGGCGGTCAGCCCAGTAGGCCTATTGGATGATCCTGACGTCGGGCACAGCGGTTAGTTCAATCGGGTAAAGCGCGATGGATTAACGCATCCAGATCACATCCGGGAGGCAATGTGCCAAAGGCGCCACGATAACGGGGCGCCAGGCGTGAAGCGCAGAAGGCTTCAGCCACAGCTGCGGGGGCGTTCTGGGTCAGCAACGCGCCTTGCAAGGCCAGTGCCATCATCTCGGTGATCATGCGCATCCGGACTTCCATGTCATCCGGGTTATTGAGTTCGCCGTGCAGGTCATCGATGATCCGATCCAGATTAGTATCACTACCACGCGCTTTTTCTACCTCTGCCATGAATACCCAGACCACTTCAGGCTCGCGACTGATGGCGCGTAACACGTCCAGGCCGATCACATTGCCGGAGCCTTCCCAGATCGAGTTAAGCGGCGCCTCGCGATACAGCCGCGGCATGATGCTCTCCTCTATATAACCAGGGCCGCCATGACACTCCAGAGCTTCAAACACCAGGTAAGGGCAACGCTTGGTATTCCAGTACTTGGCAACCGCAGTGCCGATCCGGGCCAATGCGTTTTCGCTTGGGTCACCACTATGATCCATTGCGCTCGCCACGCGCACCCCCAGCGCCAGCGCCGCCTCAACCTCAATGGCCATATCGGCCAACACGTTTTGCATCAGCGGCTGTTCAATGAGGCGCTTCTTAAACGCTGAGCGGTGAGCCGTGTGATGCAGCGCCTGAACCAGCGCTTGGCGCATGATCCCGGCCGAAGACATGGCGCAGTAAATCCGGTTACCGGTCACCATGTCGATGATGGTACGGACACCGCGGCCTTCCTCGCCTACCATAACTCCGTAGGTGTCCTGAAACTCGATTTCGGTGGAGGCATTGGAGCGATTACCCAACTTGTCTTTTATCCGCTGGATAGACAAATTGTTGCGCTCGCCATCCGGTCGCCAGCGTGGCACCAGGAAACAGGAAATGCCCATGTCGTTCGTATTGGCCAGCACCAGAAAAGCATCGCACATCGGGGCCGAACAGAAAAATTTGTGGCCGGTTAGCAGATAGTCGGCACCAATTCCAAACTCACGGCCCATGGGTACCGCAACAGTTGAATTGGAACGCACGTCCGAGCCGCCCTGTTTTTCTGTCATAAACATGCCGACCAGCGCGCCGGTCTTTTCTGTCACTGGAATATCACGAGGGTCATAAACGTCGGACAGAACACGCGGCATCCACTCGGCCTCGATTTCGGGGGTGGTACGCAAACTGGGCACCACCGAATAGGTCATCGCCATCGGGCACATCACGCCGCCCTCAGGCTGGCTGAACATGTAGGTCAAAGCACCTTGTCCGAGATGCCCGGCACGTCCTTCGTTATGCCAGGCGAAGTTATGCGCCTGGTGTGAGATCACCAGGCGCATCAGTTCGTGATAGGCCGGGTGGAACTCGACAGTGTTAATCCGCATGCCGTAGCGATCAAAGGCGCGCAACTCCGGGAGACAACGGTTGGCCTGGTTGGCCTTCTCGAAAGTCTCATCAAGCCCTGCTGCCTTCCCGGCTTTTGCCATATGGCTGATGTGGCCATCTCCACCACAGCAAGCAAACCAGTCGCGCAGCGCCCGGTCATCGGCCCAAAGATCCTGATCGCCCATGTGAGGCGGCATGTTGGTGACCTCATGGGTCGCAAGTTGTGTAAGGGGGCTGCGTGGCTTCATAGTGGATTGGTGAGATACCGCTTTTCCGTCTGATTTATCCCGATTTAACCTGGCCAAGACTCAG
>JAPKAJ010000418.1 GCA_028825345.1 Arenicellales bacterium
AACGTAGAAAACTATCAACTTCTGTGCGCGACCTTTTTAACCAACGCTGGCAAGAAACGATTGGCCAAACACTAAACTTAAGAGACTATGACGAGTTACGCCGTGCAGCCATGTCTGATTGATTGCATCAAAATCCGGCGTATCATCCTGACTTATGAATAGATCATCCGCAACCCTGACAACTCGGCGAGAACACACCTGACATTCACACCAGAACACGCCGACCTGTTCATTCATACCCTTGATGGACTGTTGTCCCAGCTGTGACCGCAGCCCCAACGCATCTGAGCAACGATCAGCGCGTTAGCCTGGCGGATATTGAGAATCTCGCCACCGCTGCACTCGAACGGTGGGGCGTCAGAAACTCACCGCCCCAACTGCTTAAACATCGCGAAAACACCGTTTACCGTGTGGAAGATACCTCCGGCAATCCCGCTGTACTGCGCGTTCACCGGGCGGGCTACCACGATGAAGCAGCAATCCTGTCCGAACTGCTGTGGATGACACAGCTGAGCTCAAACGGCATGGGTCTGCCGCGCCCAATTCCTGCCGAGGACGGCCGACTGCTTGTCTCCGTTGGCACTGATCACAGCACAGATAAACGCTATGTCGATATGTTGAGCTGGGTAACTGGAGTTAAAATGGGATTGACCGACATACCACTGACACTAGCGCCTGATCAGATCGGTCCTTTGTTTTTCAGCCTGGGCTACGCTGCTGCGCAGCTGCACAATCTGTCCGATCGCTGGACATTGCCCCCCGAATTTCGTCGCCACGCCTGGGATCATGACGGCCTGGTTGGTGAGGCACCATTCTGGGGCCGATTCTGGGACCTACCGGATCTGAGCCAGACCGACCGTGAATTACTTGTTCAAGGCCGGGAAGCCGCGTCGCAGTGGCTGACAGCTTACGCTGAGCCGCTGGACTACGGCCTGATCCACGCTGACCTGGTCAAGGAAAATGTGTTGATCGACTCCGGGACAGTGCGCCTGATTGATTTTGATGATGCCGGGTTTGGCTGGCGCATTTTCGAACTCGCCACCGTGCTGCTCAAAACCCGCGATGAACCGGAGTACCCACGCATTAAGCAGTCCTTGTTTGAGGGATACCGAAACTGCCGGACACTCAGTGCTACAGATGAGGACAGCCTGCCACTATTTATGATGTTGCGCAGCTTCACTTATCTGGGCTGGTGGCATGAAAGACGCTACGAACCCGGCATGTCGGCCTATATCGAGCCCGTGGTTGCTCAAGCGAGAGCGGCCACGCTCGAGTTCTTCAACACCATCGGCTGACAGTCATCAGTAATTGACCCGGTTCAGCCGACCGTGTTCCAGTAATCGCATAGTTTGTTATGGTTCACAATAGGAAAATCAGACAGCGAACAGCGGAACTGAAGATACTCACCAACGCTATTGGCCTTTGCCCATGCACGATACTCATCGGCAACAATCAATGACTCCGCATAGCAGGCAAATTCGTGATACTGATCATTGCGGTTGCAATCCAGTTCATCCAGCGTGGCCGTATCCAGCTCTCGCACGTCGACCACAGTCTCGACTTCGGGTGCGTAGCGAAAGATCTTGGTGATGTGTGGAAATGCTGTGACGAAGCCCACGCCTTCATAGGCCCTCTCACGAAAACGGATCTTAAATTCCGATATCGAAAACCGCGAATTGGCCCAGTCGTACAACGCCGGTTCATTTCGATCGATGATAGACAATAGATAGAGCTTAAATACTGACCGCCCGTCCGGCATGTTCAGCACCGCCTGTCCCGCGCTGATGCCGTGATACGACTCGCAGGAGAGAACCTGTATCATCCCTGTACCCGCTGGAGAATTTTTACCGTACCGGTAGTGCCATCGAGCGCCAGGGTATCTCCTGTTTTGATCCGAGCTGTTGCGTTACCCATGGCCACCACACAGGGAATGCCATATTCCCGACCCACAATGGCCGCATGCGATAGCGTTCCGCCTTGGTCGGTGAGGCAGCCAGCAATCTTGGTAAACGCCGGGGTCCAACTCG
>JAPKAJ010000096.1 GCA_028825345.1 Arenicellales bacterium
AGGCGTGCGATGATAAATCTTCTAAGTTGCAGGCGGTGCTACCGATCGGCGAGGCAAACGCTACTAACAACTCCCGAGCGCGCGATAAAGTGCGGTTGGCTATCACGAGTTCGCCGGGACTGCTATCAAGTAAGGGTTGAAAAATACCCCGGGCAGCGCCACCGGCGCCCACCACCAACACGCGAGCGCCTGCGCACGAAAACCCCAGGTTTTTCTGAATATCACGCATCAATCCCACGCCATCCGTGTTGTCTCCGTGGATCACATCGCCAGCAGAGAAAGACAAGGTATTAACAGCCCGTGCTAGCTGGGCGCGATCAGTCAGTTTATCTGCCAGACGCCACGCCGCCTGTTTGAACGGCACCGTGACGTTGGCGCCAGCAATGCCACCGGCGCGGATGTTGCGAACCCCCTGCTCAAAAGCGCCAGGATCCAGAGCAATGGCCTCATAGGAAAGCGAAACACCGCACTGTCGCGCAAATTCCTCGTGAATTTGCGGCGACTTGCTGTGTGCGACCGGATGGCCAACTACAGCAAAACAGCGCTTTTGCTTGTGAAAATCAAAAAGATCGGTCATCGTTTTAGCCAAAGCGTGCCGCCCGCACCGGCGGTACAAAGCACGCTATAGTCGCGCATTCAGCCTTGAGCATACCGCACTGTGACTCAAAACCAATGGAGCTAAGTGAAATGATAGCCTCACCGGCTGGCGTGATCGAATCATTTGACCGGGTCCGGGTCATCGACTCCCATACCGGTGGAGAACCCACTCGCCTCGTAATCGACGGCGGTCCGGACCTTGGCACAGGGAGTCTTGCCCAGCGCCGTGAAGCCTTTCGAGACCAATACGATTCCTTCCGCGCAGCAGTAGTGAACGAACCGCGGGGAAGCGATGTCTGGGTTGGCGGTCTCCTTTGCCAACCGGATCACCCTGAGGCCGTCACAGGCGTGATTTTTTTCAATAATATCGGGGTGTTAAATATGTGCGGCCATGGCACGATCGGCCTCGCTGTGACCCTGGCTTATCTGGGCAAACTGACCCCGGGGGCCCATTTGATCGACACGCCGGTTGGCGTTGTAACCGCGACCCTACACGAGGGCAACCGAGTTACCGTGACTAATGTGCCCAGTTACCGTTTCCGGGCTGACGTGGTATTGAACCTGGGCGGCGACGTCACAATTCGCGGCGATATTGCCTGGGGTGGCAACTGGTTTTTTCTGGTCAAGGAACATGGCGAAAGAGTGCACTTTGACAACATTGCACGCCTAACCGAAATCGCCGAGTCAATCCGTAGCGCGTTAATACATGAAAACATTAGCGGTGAGGACGGCGGTGAAATTGATCACATTGAACTGTTTGGGCCCGCCGATGATCAGGCAGACAGTCGAAGCTTCGTACTCTGTCCAGGGGGCGCCTATGATCGCTCGCCATGTGGCACCGGTACCAGTGCCAAACTCGCCTGCCTGATGGCTGACGGCACCCTTGCGCCAGGTGAGACATGGCGTCAGCAAAGCATTGTGGGTAGCGTTTTTGAGGCGCGTGGCGAATGGGACAATGACCGGGTCATACCCCATATCACGGGTTCTGCACATATTAATGCTGAAGCTACTCTTATCTTCGATCCCACCGACCCATTCCGGATGGGTATAACCTCCTGACCATACCAGAGCTCCTGTCGGTGAGAGCCGTGCAGCCAACGCAGCTATGGGTCGCGCGCCCACACTGATCCAAACAGCGGTTGACGAGCTGCCAGCGGCCTTGCGCTCACTGGTCAGTGCTCATCTTTCTCGTCTGGGCAAACCTTACGACGAAAACGACTGGGTCACAGCGCCTGAACCAGGCTGGACTTCACTGCCCAAAGTGCTGGCTGGCAGTGATTTCATTGCCCGCACCCTGGCGAGCCAGCCCCAGTTGCTAACGCAACTGACTTCGCCGGGCACCATTGCCAGATCGCGACAACCCGGCGAACTGCGCCGCCAGATAGAGGCCATCTCGGGTGACCGCGAATACGTGGCATCTACATTGCGCCAGTTGCGACAACAGGAGATCGTGCGCATTGGCTGGCGTGATCTGGCGGAGCTTGCGCCGCTGAGCGAGGTACTGCGCACCTTGTCGGAGTTAGCGGATGCGGCCATTGATTGCGCATTGACCTGCGCTCATAACGAGGTTCGCGAACGATACGGGGAACCGATCGGTGCGCAAAGCGGCGAACCGGTTCAGCTCACCATTCTTGCCCTGGGCAAACTCGGAGGGCAGGAACTAAACCTGTCCTCGGATGTGGATCTGGTGTTTGCCTACCGGGAAAGTGGCCAGACTGATGGCCCCAAAAGCATCAGTAACCACGAATTTTTTATTAAGGTTGGACAAATCCTGATCGCCATTTTGGAAAGTCCCTCGGCCGCGGGTATCGTCTTTAGAACCGACATGAGATTGCGCCCCAATGGCGACAGCGGCCCACTGGCCCTGTCCTTCGATGCTATGGATCACTACTTTGTAACCCATGGCCGTGACTGGGAACGCTATGCCCTGATCAAGGCGCGTCCGGTCGCCGGAGATGTCGGTGCAGGGGTCACGTTGCTCGACAACCTGCGACCCTTTGTGTACCGAAAGTATCTGGATTTTGGCGCGTTTGAAGCCATAAGGAAAATGAAAGCGCTGATTGAGCGCCAGTTGATACGTCAGAACCTGAAAGATAACGTCAAACTTGGGCGCGGCGGTATCCGCGAAATTGAGTTTGCGGTACAGAGCCACCAACTGATCTATGGCGGGCGCAACCCCGACCTGCAGACGCCAAGCTTCTATACAGCCCTCGCAGCACTGGAAAACGCTGGCGTCTTCGAACCAGATGAATGCCAAATGCTGCGAGACCACTACGGCTTTTTACGGGCTCTGGAGCATCGCCTGCAGATCATGGACGATGCCCAGACCCACACTGTTCCGATCAACTCGCTCGACCGGGAGCGTATTGCCCTGTCCATAGGCTGCAACAGCACGCAGGATTTCAACTCCAAGCTAACTACCGTCAACGATAGTGTGCACGAGTTGTTCCGGGCAGTATTCCGCCAGGACGGCCCGGGAGAAGATGAAGACAGCGATTCAATGGCCGGCGATCTGTGGCACGCCACTGTGGATACTAAGACGGGCATTGCCCAACTGGCTACGCTGGGATTCACCGAAACCGAACGAGTGCACCGGTTATTGGCCAACACCCGACGCAGCCGCTTTTACCAGTCCTTCTCACGAGAGGGGCGCGAACGTCTGGACAAACTGATGCCTGTCGTCCTGCGCGTCTGTGGACAGGCTGACGATCCCGATACCGCCATTACCCGATTGCTGTTCGTTATCGAGTCAATCGGCCGTCGATCCGCTTACCTGGCTCTGCTTGGAGAAAACCCCCTCGCCCTGAAACAACTGGTGCGCCTGGTGGGGGCTTCCAGTGAAATCAGTCACTGGATTGGGAAACACCCGGTCATACTGGATGAGTTGCTGGATCCGATCGCGGGATTCCAACTCCAGGATCATCATGCAATTGAGGTCGAACTGCGGCGCAAGCTCGATCGCTGTGACCAATCCGACCTCGAGGTCGTCATGGATCAGTTGCGGGAATACCGTCAAGGCTACAGCCTGCGCGTCGCCGCAGCAGATATTGCACAACTGATCGATATCGACGTCGTTTCCAAGTCGCTCAGCGCACTGGCCCAAGCGCTGTTATGTCAGGCACTGACACACGCCGTGAGCACGCTCGATCAGGTCAGTGCCCCTGATCAGGTTCCAGACCTTGGCATTATTGCCTACGGCAAACTGGGCAGCATGGAACTGGGCTACAACTCTGATCTGGATATCGTATTTGTCTACGATCAACCGAGTGATGAAAACGCGGCCCGAGCTGGAGAAAGGCGTCATTATTTTGGCCGGCTGGCCCGGCGATTGGCGCATATTCTCACCACTCGCACCGCCGCGGGCGAAGTCTACGCCATTGATACGCGATTAAGACCGAGCGGCCGCTCCGGGACACTGGTTACCCCTTTGCCCGCCTATCATGAATACCTGCGCGATACGGCGTGGACCTGGGAACACCAGGCTCTGGTACGAGCGCGGCTGGTGGCTGGCAGCGAAACTCTAAAAAGCCGTTTTGAAACAGTTCGACGTGACATCTTATGCCAACCCAGAGATACCACAACGCTCCAGGAGACGGTCCGAAACATGCGTCAGCGAATGCGGGACAATCGCCCAGCAACAAAAGAGCCGGGGGTCGATTTCAAACACGGTACGGGCGGGCTGGTAGACATCGAGTTTCTTTGCCAGTACTTGGTACTACGCCATGCAGCAACCGACCCAGAACTCACAACTTTCCGAACTAACGCTGCCATCATCAAGCGTCTAGCCGACACACAAAAAATTGAGGTCGCCCAGGCCGATACGTTAGCCCAGGTGTTACGGCTGTACCTGGCCCGGGAACATGCACTCAAACTGAGCCGGCGCCCTGCGCTCGTGGGCGTTGGCGAGTATGCCGTTGAACGCAAAGCGATCAGTGACTTGTGGCGCAAGTATCTTGATCCCGGGCAGCGCGATGGATGACCGAAGCGCTAATGGCGCACCGGGTCGTAGCCAGCCACAGCCTTAGCCCAAGGCGATGGGCTAGAATCTCCCCTGATTTCAACCTACCCTACATCAGTGATGCCCAACCGTCCCACTATTGCCTTGGTGATTGGCTCTTTTCACAAAAATTCCTGCGAAGCCATGGTCAGCGCAGCACTGGCCGCGGCGGCGGAGGCAGGACTAGATGTGCGCGAACAGGTATGGGTTCCAGGCTCAATGGAAAAACCACTTGCGGTGAAACGGCTGCTGACCCGCAATAACATCGACGGCGCAGTCGTGCTCGGCATTATCGAGCGCGGTGAAACGGCGCACGGGCGGGTCATGGGTCAGGCAGTCATCCAGGCGCTGATTGGACTACAACTGGAAACCGGGAAACCAGTTGGTATAGGCATTTTGGGTCCAGAGATATTGCCGGACCAGATTCCACCGCGGCTTGTGCCCTATGCCCAGGATGCAGTTCGCGCCGTACACGCCATGCTGGCTGAGTGATGCACCAGCCAAGGCGCGCTGTTACGCACCCTTCACTGTTCTGTAATAATTCAGCATCGGAGCGTAACGTACACTCAAATCGATTGGCTTGGGTGCCATAGGAAAACGTGATGTCATTTTCAGATCGTGATGGAAGTATCTGGTTCGATGGGGCAATGGTCCCCTGGCGTGAGGCTAAGGTTCATGTACTGACACACACCCTGCATTACGGACTGGGCGTGTTCGAGGGTGTGCGCGCCTACGAGACCGATCGCGGTACAGCCATCTTCCGTCTTGCCGAGCATACCGAACGCTTCTTCCGTTCGGCTCATATCCTTGGCATGAACATGCCCTACGATAACGACACCCTTAATGCGGCCCAGGTTGCCGTAGTTCAGGAAAACGGCCTGGAAAGTGCTTATCTGAGGCCACTGGCCTTTTACGGATCGGAAGGCATGGGCATTCGCGCAGACATGCTCAAGACCCATATTGCCATCGCAACGTGGGAATGGGGCGCCTACCTTGGCGAAGATGGCCTGAAAAACGGCATTCGTGTGCGCACTTCTTCTTTTACCCGCCACCACGTCAACATCACTATGTGCCGCGCCAAAGCCTGTGGCAACTACATCAATTCAATACTGGCCCTGCAGGAAGCGCTTTCCGGCGGGGCGGATGAAGCGCTGATGCTGGACACCGAAGGCTACGTAACGGAAGGCACCGGGGAAAATATCTTTGTCGTACGCAACGGTGTGGTCTATACGCCTGACCTGAGTTCTGCACTCGAGGGTATTACCCGCGATACGGTAATCCGTCTGATCGGTGAAGCAGGCCTGGATCTGGTAGAGAAACGGATTACCCGTGACGAGGTGTACGTGGCAGATGAAGCCTTCTTCACTGGTACCGCAGCGGAGGTCACCCCTATTCGGGAATTGGATGGGCGCAGTATCGGTAACGGTGGCCGCGGCCCTGTGACCGAACAATTACAGGCAAGTTATTTCGACTGCGTGCACGGCCGCGATCCAAAACACGATGACTGGCTCACTTTTGTCTGATCAACCAGTAATGAGCAACTCCAACCAATCCCAAGCGACTACCGCAAAGACGCAAAAGGCGCGCCAGATCAGCACTGATAGCCTGCCGTTGCACTGCCCAACAGCAGATACGGAGTTGTGGAACCAGCATCCCCGGGTCTATCTGCCGATTACACCGGGCAACACCGCGCTTTGTCCCTACTGCGGCACCCGCTTTCACTTGTCTGATAACACAGCCTGACGGTAACGGGCTCAACCGATTCTGCCACCGGGCAATGGGTGAGATAAGTTCTGCGCCGCGGATCCTGGTGATCAGCCCTGCCTGGGTAGGCGACATGGTCATGGCTCAGAGCCTTTTCAAGGTGCTCAAAACCCGCCAGCCTCAGGCCTGGCTCTGCGTAGCTGCCCCAGCTTTTACGGCTCAACTCGCTACGCGCATGCCCGAGGTGGATGAGGTGATCGAAATCCCTTTTCACCACGGCAAGCTGCAGCTGAACGAACGTTACCGACTCGGACGTTCGCTGCGAGCACGGGGCTTTGATCGCGCCATCATCCTGCCAGGCTCAACCAAGGCAGCGTTGTTGCCTTTTTTTGCCCGAATCCCGGTACGCAGTGGCTACCGGGGTGAGCCTCGCCGGGGCCTGGTCAATGACCTGCGTCCTAAGCCCATCGGTAAGAAGGGGCACATGGCCGCACAATTTGTGCAACTTGGATTGCCACCCGATGCACCGCTCGTCTCACGCTACCCGGCCCCCCAGCTGACTACCCGGCCACGGGCCACACCCGATATCATGGCGAGCCTTAACCTCAAAGTCCTGGATAACCCAATCCTGGCACTGTGCCCGGGGGCTGAGTACGGCCCCGCCAAGTGCTGGCCATCTCACCATTTCGCCGCTTTGGCAAATCACTACCTGGAACAGAACTGGCAAATCTGGCTGGTCGGCAGCGATAAAGACCAGCCAATGGCGCAAGCCATCATTCACAGCTGTAAAACCCAAGATCGCTGTCTGAATCTTGCGGGCCGCACCAGCCTCCTGCAAGCCGTAGACCTGCTGGCACAGGCCCGGGCTGTAGTCAGCAATGACTCTGGCCTGATGCACGTCGCTGCTGCCACCGGCAGACCCGTAGCCGGTATTTTTGGATCTTCCAGCCCCCAGCATACCCCGCCGCTCAGCAACTGTGCCCAGGCTGTCTCGCTGGAGCTTTCCTGCCAGCCCTGTTTTGCACGTCAATGCCCATTGGGGCACTTAGACTGCCTGGAAAAACTGGCGCCGCGGCAGATCATCGATACCCTAGAGGGTCTGTTGGCCAAACCGCGCGCAGCGCTGGCCGATATAATCTCACCCAGCCCCTTCAAGTGAGGTGTCCGTGAGCGCCCATCCCCTGACTGTCCTGGTAACCGGCGGTGCCGGCTATATCGGCTCCCATACAACCCACCAGTTACTGACTGCGGGTCACCGAGTCAGCGTGATTGACACACTGTACAGTGGTCATCGCTGGGCCGTTCCAGACGAAGTCGATTTTCACCAACTGGATGCCGGTGACAGTGATGCCGTGACGGCTCTGATGCACGCGCGCCGCTTCGATGCTGTAATCCATTTTGCGGGTCACATCGTAGTCCCCGAATCAGTTGCTAACCCAGCCAAGTATTATCAAAACAACGTGGTGGGATCACTGAAGCTCATCGAAAGCTGTCAGCAAGCAGGGGTTGGGTGTTTTATTTTTTCCTCCAGTGCGGCCGTTTACGGTAACCCCGAGACGATCCCCGTTGACGAAAATGCCCCAGCCAACCCAATCAACCCTTATGGGCGCACCAAACTTATGACCGAATGGACGCTCGCGGATCTTGCCCGGCGCCAAGATTCTGGCCCCGCACTGCGCTATATCGCTTTGCGTTACTTCAATGTTGCCGGCGCCCGCCTAGACGGCAGATTAGGGCAGGCCACACCAGAGGCAACCCACCTGATCAAGGTAGGTTGCGAGGCCGCCTGTGGGCAGCGCGAAACGGTATCGATTTTCGGTACCGACTATGACACTGCCGACGGAACCTGCATCCGTGACTACATCCACGTTGAGGATCTTGCGAACGCGCATCTGCAGGCGCTGGATTACCTCGCCAACGGCGGAAGCTCTAAAATACTTAACTGTGGGTACGGGCATGGCTACAGCGTCCGCGAGGTCCTTGATACGCTGCGGCGGGTCAGCCAGGTCAACTTCCCCATTCGGGAAACGACGCGCCGTGCTGGTGACCCAGCGTGCCTGGTATCAGACAACCGCGCCATCCGTAAAGTGCTGGACTGGGTGCCACAGTACGACGATCTGGAGCTCATCTGCTCCACCGCGCTTAACTGGGAGCGCGCTGGCAACCT
>JAPKAJ010000002.1 GCA_028825345.1 Arenicellales bacterium
AGGATAAGTACCCTGATAGAAGTCGCAGTGATTGACTGGTTAATCAGTATGGCTACGCGGACTTGGATTAAAGTCCGACCCCTTGGCAATCGATCTCGAAGGCATCCAAGGTATCCAGGTACTGGCGTTTGCTCTTGGGCATGGGTACCCTGACGCCGGCCATGTAGGAAATAAGATCAGTGCCGTCACTGAGTAGCCCACAACCCCGGTGCAGTTGGACCCGGGCTAGGGCGCCCAGACCGGCAGGGGGTGTCGGCTGGAACGCCTTGATCTGCTCCTTGAGGGTCACAAACTCGGGCCAATTGCTGAAGAAGTCCGGGTCGCTCTTCATCATCTCGCACTCGACCCGCCCAGCACGCGCAAACTGCAGGACTGTTGCGTCGATTCCATAAAAACTCGACATCTCCCCAAAAACCTTAACAATGCGTTTGGCGATCTCATCAATCGCCTTCATTGTCTGTGAGATTTTGACGTATCGGCTTTCATAGTAGCTGGCAATTGAGTGGGTAAAGACTTTGAAAGGCTCCCCCCACAACTCGTCTATACCTTCGTGTCCGCTTGGATGGCGAACCTGTTTGCCCAGTTCAAGCGCCTCCTCGAAACAAGTGCTGCACTCGCGCATCAGTTCATTATCCGTACTGACTTCTATGCCCTTGCTTTCGAGGCTGACAATGCTGGTAAAAATATCTGTCGCGCGGTTAAATAGAGCGCCGGCAAGCATGGCGGCATTGACCCGTTTACACGCCGGGTTTCGCTCTGACTCGTAACTGGAGCGTGCAGTTTCTACTTTATTTCCGGGGGTGTTAATTCCTGGCTCAGTATGATGGAAAGTCCGGCGCGTCAGCATCAACAGCAGATCACGTTTGGCTGAAAGCGTTTCTGCTGGAGGGGCGTAGTAACGGATCCAGTAGCCATCGTAATAGATATGCGGCCGGCTGTTGATATCCTTTCGTGAACCGTTATTGATACTGGTATTCATGAGTGATGCGGTTTAATCTGTTTGGCTGGTCAGATCCGCGGCGGATTGTACGCCTGTGGCTCCTTGGGGCAAAGGCAGTTCGGTCAGACCCATTGCGGGGCGGCCACTGGCAATCGCGGTGACCCGTCCTTCAAAAAAGATTGTGGCTGGTGAATCCGGATCATCAACGATATCCTGATCGCGCGAAACGCTGATCTGGACCTCCTTAGCCCCTGCCATAAGGGCTTTCTTTCGGGCCAATTGGATTGCCTGGTTTTCGGCATCCAACAGGGCATCGTCGAGATGGCTATGATCTATCGGCCCCTTCGGACCGAATACCCGGAAGATTCCCTGCACAGGCTGGGTCACAGTGACCTGCCCACGCTGGGCAATACTACCGGCGACCGCGCCAATGGCATTGGCAACCTCTGCATGTTCAGGCAGGGCCAAAGTGATATTGAGTCGCTGGGCTGCCTGAGGGTAGTAGATCGGTGCGGGAGCGCCTACTGCCACCAGGGTGCGCCCACGGTCTAATTGCAATGAGAACAGATCGCCGTCAATGCGACTCATCCCGGTGATCCACTCGCTGAAAAGTCGCGCGGTACGCTCTCGCTCCAAACTGTTGCGTTGATCCGGATCGGTTGCCAAGCAGGCTGACACGAGGGTTTGGCAGATCACATTGACGACATAGTCCTGCACCGTCTGACTTGGACCAACAGGATCTCGTTTCTTAAATTGGCCCCAGCCGTAGACCTCGCGCATCTGCCGAGCCCAAATGATCGCGCCAAGCCGGGCAGCCGGAGTAGACCAGTGACTCATTTTCCCGAGCACATGAGCCGCATCCGTCGGGGTGAATCCACTGTATATGGCGACACCCTCGCGTACCAACCTGGCAACCGCTCGCATCAGTTCACGGTCGTTTTCGGCTGCGGCCTCCAGATCCAGCGGGCCATCGGCGAGTCGCGCCCAGGCGTCGGCCTCGGCTTCAGAGAATCTTTTACGTTGACTGGCTTCAGCGAACAGTCGAACCACGTAGCGGCTGCTTCGAGCACTGGTAGAGGATGTGCTACGGCGCTCCATGGATTCAAGTATCTGAGGGTACCAGTGTACCAGTAGGCTCATAGGGATAACCCGCCGCGGACCAATCGCCAACCCGACGCCACCCTGAAAGCGGACTTCACTGTCCCCGCCTAGACCCACGGAGAACACCCGTACTGCGTCTATCATAGGGCGCCAATCGCCAATAACTGCAGCGTTAGCGCTCACCACCGGTTGACCGTTACTGATGATCGCGATATCAGTGGTGGTGCCACCCATATCTGCAATGATGGCGTTGTCTTGTTGCTGGAGCAAAGCTGCGCCCATAACGCTTGCAGCTGGTCCGGACAGGATAGTTTCTACTGGGCGGGACAACGCAAGTTCGACACTGATCAGTGAACCGTCTCCTTTAACCATCATCAGTGGGGCAGTAATCCGGTATTCGTGCAGGGTGATTTGCATCGCTCGGATCAGTTCATCGATATAAGGAATCAACGACGCGTTAAAGGCCACTGTCAGGGCCCGGCGTGGTGCATCCAGTTGTGAGGCCAGTTCGTGCCCGCAGGTTACTGGTTTATCGGTCAGTGAATGGACGAGATCACGTAGACGCAACTCGTGTTCGGCGTTGCGAACCCCAAACAGTCCGGAAATCCCGAAAGCGGCAACCTCATCACGCTGAGACTCGATGATCTGATGTGCCTGTTTTATATCCAGCGGTTCGCGCTCGACGCCCCCTGCATCGTGGCCCCCGCGGATCAGCTCACAATGACCCCCACGGACAATTTGGTCCAGTTGCGCCTGATTTACCTGCTGAGCGCTGTAGCCTGCCAGTAACAGGCACACGGGCGTGCCACGACCTTCCACAATCGCATTGGTTGCAAGCGTGGTTGATAGGGAAACCAGTCGGCTCTTGGTCAGTAATTCGCGGGGAAGCCGGCCTAACACCTCGTTGATTCCGGCCGACAACTGATGATGAGTTGTCAGCGCCTTCGCCGTACTGACCACCGACCCGGCGCGATCAAGCAGTACCGCGTCGGTATAAGTGCCACCGGTATCAATACCTAGTCGCAAGGGTGCTTCATAGCCCCCCGACTCAGCGTTTAAGGTGGTAACCAGCTTGACTGCCTGCTGCCGGAAAGCTTACCGGCTGTAGTCGTGGAAGCCACGCCCGGTTTTACGCCCCAGGTAACCCGCATCAACCTTCTGCTTCAGTAAAGGGCACGGCCGGAATTTGGAGTCACCAAATTCCTGATGCAATACATCCATAACCCAAAGGCAGACATCCAAGCCGATCATGTCAGCGAGAGCCAGTGGACCCATGGGATGGGCTGCTCCGAGCTTCATTGCCGCATCGATATCCTCGGCCGTGGCGAGCCCCTCGTAGAGGATAAAAGCCGCTTCGTTAATCATTGGCACCAGCATCCGATTGACCACAAAGCCCGGGCTATCCTTGACACTGACCGGTGTCTTTCCCAGATCCCGGGCCAGTGTATCGACTGCTGCGTAGGTCTCGTCCGAGGTCTGCAAAGCCCGAATCACTTCGACCAGTGCCATCAGTGGTACCGGGTTGAAAAAATGCATGCCGATGACGCGCTCAGCGCGGCCACTGGCCGCTGCGATCCGGGTTAACGACAGTGATGAGGTATTTGAAGCGAGGATGGTGCTCTCTTGGCAGATCGCGTGGAGCTTTGCAAAAATGGGCAACTTGACGTCCATATTTTCACTTGCCGCCTCGACCACCAGGTCACGGTCCGCCATGGCTTCAATATCAGTGGTGGTCTGGATCCTTGCCAGCGCCTGGGTACCGGCCTCCTGGGTGATTTTATCTTTCTTTACCAACCGTTCCACGCTGGAACCCAGAGCATCCAGGCCTTTTTGCGCCACCTTGTCAGAGACATCCTGCATGATGACGTTATAGCCCCGGATCGCGCAGGTTTGGGCAATACCATTACCCATAGTGCCGGCACCAATCACACCGATATTCTTAAGACTCATGTTTGTTGATAAGGTCCTTTGGCCAGTTAAAGTTACTTTGAGGGTTGCCAAGGCTACCGCAAACCATAGTTAACACCAAACCTGGCTCTGGCTGAGGTCGCCAGGATTTCACAATCAGGCGCATTGGGAATAGACTGACCCCTTATGGACAGCGTCACCATGATTAAAAAGCTCGTCGGGTTTGACACGGTCTCTCGTGAAAGCAACCTGCCGTTAATCGATTTTGTTCAGAATTTTCTCTACGATCAGGGGATTGACTCGCGCCGGGTACTCAGTGCCGATGGGCAAAAGTCCAATCTGATTGCCACCGTTGGCCCCGAGCAAGCCGGTGGTGTCGTTCTTTCCGGCCATACCGATGTAGTTCCCGTCGATGGGCAGGATTGGGACAGCGACCCTTTTACCCTGATGCGCTCGGGCAGCCGCTTGTATGGCAGGGGCAGTTGTGACATGAAGGGATTTATTGGCATCGCTTTGGCCCTGGTACCTAAGATGGTAAATCTGCGCCGACCAATCCACTTTGCGTTGTCGTACGATGAGGAGGTGGGGTGTTTGGGTGCCCCAGATATGATAGAGGTGATTCGCCGCGAACTGCCTGAGCCCCAAGGTGTCATTGTCGGCGAGCCAACTACCATGGGTGCGGTCATTGGACATAAGGGTATGGTCGGGCTGCGTACGGTTGTACGTGGCTATGAAGCGCATTCCAGTCAGACCCACCGGGGCGTCAGCGCTGTGATGACAGCGGCTCGATTGGTAAGTCACCTGGAATCAGTGGCCCAAGATCTGGCCAAAAAAACACCCAGCGACAACGGGTTTGAACCCCATTACACGTCGGTGCATGTAGGGGTTATCCATGGCGGTACAGCCCTTAACATTATCTCCGGTGAATGCGAATTCATCTGGGACATCCGGAATATTCCAGGGGATGACCCACAATTGTTAATCGATGTTTTCGAGCAGTTCTGTCGAGACGAGGTCTTGCCGGGGATGCGTGCGCGCTATGAGCGTTGCGCTATTGATACCCAGGTGTTGGCAAGGAGCCCAGCCTTTGATGAATCGGCATCACCAATACTAAGTCTCGTGCAGTCGCTGATAGGCAGTGACGATACGGCCCGGGTAGCTTACGGCACAGAAGCCGGGCAATACCAGGGGGCTGGATTTCCCACGGTTTTGTGTGGTCCCGGGTCGATTGACCAGGCGCACCAACCCAATGAGTTTATTGAGATGGCTGAGGTGGAATCAGGCGAGCGTTTTCTGAGCGCCCTGGTCACAGAGCTGTCTCGTTAATCTTTGGTTGACCCAACTTAGAACATGGCGCTGATCAGGCTCGCACACTCGGTTGCTCCACTACCAAGATCCCGGCGGTTAAGCGGCTCCATGGCCAGCAACTGAGGGAGCTGGTCCAGCCACTGGCCGCCAACATACTCGGCAGCTTTGAAGTCAAAACCTGGTACCTGGGCGCGCAGGAAAGTGACCAGTGGCGCCATTTCTGGATAGTGCTCACGCACGAAGTAGCCAAAGGGAACTCCAGCTTCGAAAACTTCGGCGATGGTGCTATATCCGACCTTGCCGATCACGATATCAGCGGCATGAATCAGGTCTGGGTGGTACATCATGCTTTGAGCTGGCAAGAACGTGACATTGGCGTGAGTCTCAGCGCTTGTGCCGATCCCGGCAACGATAAAATCGATTTCTCGAAAATCCGAACAAAGGCGTTGATGAAAAGAAAAATCCTGCGCAGTCCCACCCATGGTGATGAAGACCAGTTTCCGACCGCGTTCCAGTCCCAGCTTGCCGCGGGTAGTGGCCCGGTCCTGGCGTTGTCGACGGGCGACCGGACGGGTTGTTTGAGCATGGGAAACCGGAACACAGACGGGAGTAGTTTGAATACGCAAGTCGGCGTGTGTGAATAGAGGTGCCAGCAATTCGCTGTAGTAGCGAAGGCCGGGCGCGCGCTCCGCGAGCCCGGCATAGATCCAGTCCCAGGTGAAATTCTCTACGAGCACTGAGGGAATGCCAGCGACTCTTGCCGCCACAAGCCCGAGTGGGGCAATATCACTGATGACAAGTTGGCACTTTAGTGCCTGGAATTGTGTCGCAAGCGCTTTGACCTTTTTAGGATCCAGCGGCAGGCGTTTGCCAAGCTCGATGATCGTTGCGCCAACATCTGCATTCAGGGAGTCGGTCTGTACCAGGCCGAGATCGCAGTCTGTTCTATGGTAATTGAAGTTTTCAATACTTTGGGAAAAGTACCAACGAGGGACATGAGTGAATAACTCAACCACCAAACTGGGGTCCCGATTGCGCATCGCTTCGATGATGGCGCTTGCCCGGGACGCGTGGCCAAAACCGTGCGATGAAATTACAAAAGCAACGCTTCGAGTTCGACTACCAATGTGGGCCATGGTGTTGCGCTGTCAGGGTTTAAAACACACAGCTGGTCGTGGGTGCTATTGGCTGAAATAGTTATCCAGAAAGCTTTCGAAATCCAAAGTGTCGTCTTGCTCGGTTTGTTGCGCGCTTTGGTGAGAGTCCGCCGCTTCCCGGCGCAACAGGGTGTCTTCACTCGGATCCAAGGGGCGGTTCTTGAAGTAGTTCTCATGGCTTTCGGCCTGAGCCATGGCAAATGTGAAGAAAGCGTTGTTGTGCTCCCTCATGTGCTGGAGCACTTTTGCTGAAGGAGTATTGTCGGGATCCTCGAATGCCAAGCGGTAGTGCGATAACGACTGACAGTAGCCAGCATCGCCGTGCTGATCCATATAAACCGCCAGCGGTTCCAGCCACTCGATCAGTTCAAGCCCACAGCGCGACACGGGGCATTCATGCCCCATACCACTGGTGATTGTCAGTTCAGGGTCGCGGCCGAATTCTGCTACACGCGTTTGGGTGTCACGAAGTCTGGCAAAGTCGTCCTCGCTGAGAGGCGGACTGGGTTCCAACAAGCACGCCAGCATCATGAGGTCCAGAAAGCGAATTTCGTGCTCGTCAATTCCGATGGGCAGAAAAGGGTTGAGGTCTAATGAGCGTAATTCGATGTATTCCACACCGTGTTTCTTAAGGGAATGGCTAGGCCGCTCACCGGAGAGGGCAACGCGTTTGGGTCGCATTGAAGCGTAATACTCATTTTCGATTTGCAGCAGCGAGTCATTCAATTGGCGATACTCGCCATCTACCTTGACCCCGATCTCCTGGTAGGGTGGATAAGGCTCGGTAGTGGCGCGCACCAGTGACTCTGTGTACTCAGCCAAACTATTGAGGCTCATATGCACTGCCCCCTGGGCTTCACTTTGATAGCCCAGACCCGAAAGGCGCAGGCTGGTAGCGTGCGGTAAATGAAAACTGGCGTTACCGAGTTTTTGCAGGTGATGTGAGCGGCCTTCCAGAAAAGTAGGGCACACGGCGGGTGAGGCACCAAACAGGTAGGGTATCACCCAGTCATGGCGATAGAAATTACGCATCAGGCCCAGGTACTGTTCTGACTTGAAATCACGCAGCGGCAGGGTCGAGTTCTTGATCTCCCGATACGGGTTCCAGAAATCATCACTGAGAGAGAAATTGAAATGGATTCCGGAAATAGTCTGCATCAACCTGCCATAGCGGTGGCCAAGACCTGTGCGGTAGACGGATTTCATGCGGCCTGCATTGGAATTACCATAACGGGCAATCGGGATGCTGTCGTCGCCATGCAGGATGCAAGGCATACTGTTAACCCAGAGTTTTTCCTCCCCGATATTCTGGTAGGTGAACTGATGCAGTCTCGATAGAAACTCGAGCAATGCTGGCACCTGATCGAAGATCGGGGTGATAAATTCCAGTAGCGCTTCAGAGTAATCGGTTGTGATGTAACGGTGGCTAAGCGCTGCCCCTAATGCTTCGGGGTGGGTATGCTGCGAGATGACACCAGCGGCATCAATGCGCAGGCTTTCTTTTTCAAGCCCGCGTCGGACTGCACCCGAGATTGGATCTATCCCCGCATGCTCGATCTTTTGCAGCGTTCGTGTTAGGTTGTTTCCCACTTAGGGTCCTCGACAGTATGGCGTCACGGTTGGTTAATTGAATGACGAAGTGGTTTCAGGAAGACCTGAGAGTGCAAACCGCTGGCCGGGAGATCCGCGACATCACACCTTTGATTGCGGAGTTGACGGATCGCTCCGGGATTGTGACCGGATTGTCCAACATTTTTATCGCCCATACCAGTGCTTCCCTCATGGTAACCGAGAATGCCGATCCTGCTGTTCACCATGACCTGGAGCGGTTTATGCGGCGTACTGCACCCGACGGCGACACACTTTACACGCATACCGATGAAGGTCCGGATGATATGTCTGCACATGTGAGAAGCGTTCTGACAGAACCCAGTTTGAGCGTGCCGGTCGTTAAAGGCCGGCTCGCGCTTGGCACCTGGCAGGGTGTGTACCTTTGGGAGCACCGCGTCCACCCCCACCTTCGACATATTGTGGTGACAATATGGGGAGAGCAGTGATGCTGAAACAAATTCCGATATCGGACCATCACTTTTGTGTCGCACCCATGATGGACTGGACCGATCGGCATGAACGTTATTTGCTGCGATTACTGACACGCCATGCCCGGTTGTATACCGAAATGGTGACCACCGGCGCTTTGTTGCACGGCGACAGCGCGCGGTTTCTGGCGCATGACCCGGTAGAGTACCCACTGGCCTTGCAACTGGGAGGCAGTGAGCCCGACGCCATGGCTGTGTGCGCTCAAATGGGAGAGGACGCTGGCTACCATGAGATTAATATCAACATCGGATGCCCCTCGGATCGGGTGCAGTCCGGGCGATTTGGCGCCTGTTTAATGCGTGAGCCCGACCGCGTAGCGGCGTGTGTCCGGGCGATGTCCAAGGCGATCTCGATCCCTGTCACGGTAAAATGCCGGATCGGCGTCGATTTTGACGACCGCTTCGAGCAACTGGTCAATTTTGTCGACGTGGTCTCTAGTGCAGGTTGTACGGTCTTTATTGTGCACGCACGCAAAGCCTGGCTTTCGGGCTTGAGCCCTCGTCAGAATCGTGAAATTCCGCCTCTTGACTACCCACGGGTGTACCAACTGAAAGCCCGGTTTCCTGAACTTACCATTGTTATTAATGGTGGTATTTGTCAATGGGATCAAGTCCAGACCCACCTCAGCCGAGTCGATGGAGTCATGGTAGGGCGTGAGGCTTACCAGAACCCGTATAGATTAGCGACTGTGGACCACGAGCTTTTTGGATTCACCGGTCCTGTTTTGTCACGTTGGCAGGTACTAGAGTTGTACAAGCCATATATTCGCCGTGAACTCGAACGCGGTGTGCGTCTTAAGCAGTTGTCTCGCCATCTTTTGGGATTGTTTCAAGGTCAACCAGGCGCGCGCAACTGGCGTCGGACTTTGAGCGAGCGCGGAGCACGCGCTGGCGCGGGAATAGAGGTGATCGATGCCGCTGAGGCCCAAATCCGAAAGGACGGCGACCTGCACTTGGCAAGCCAAGTGACTCAACCGGTACATTTTGCAGCATGAAAAGCGCGATCAAATGGTTATTGTGGCTGTTTGGGGCTGCGATTGTCCTGCTGGGAATCAGTCTAGTTTGGCTCGCCACGTTTTTTGAACCTTCAGATTACCGCGATGAAATTGCGCGGTGGGTCGCAGAGCGTAGCGGGTATCACTTTGTGATTGAAGGCGCGGTGTCGGTCGATTTTGAGCATGAGCCAGTACGGGGATTTTTTGTGGATATTGGGGTGCGCGATGCCCAGTTGACCCGGGCGGACGAAATCCCCGGCGAGCAGCAACTACACCTTAATGCTTTGGATTTCTCTGCGGATCTAGACGATCTTTTTGCCAGTGCCCGTGGCGCACCCCTTGCCGGCAAAGGGCGTTTTGATGTGGTTGAAGCAGACTTGCGCAAGCTATTGGCCAAATCTGAAGTGAATTGGAATGCATTTACGCCGCAGGCCTTCCGTTCGGTTAGCGCCACAAGTGACTTTTGGGTATCAGGCGATACTTTGTCCCTGACAGGCCTTGAGGTCTCGATGGACGAAACCCAGGTGAGCGGTAATCTGGAAATTGACAATTTGTCAACGGATCAGACCTTCCACTTCGATCTGAATGTGCCGTCGCTGGATCTGCAAAAGATTCTCCAACTGAGTGCCCCCGGCCCTTTTGACGGTCTGATTTTACTGAACCTGCCGGCTATTCTGGTTGCGCAAAGTGAAGTCGCGGGATTACTTAAAATCGGCACGCTACGATCCGGCGGGGTGGTAATGAGTGATGTCGTTATGCCCCTTCGCACACACGGGGGCGTTGTCGTTTCTTCACCAATCACTGCTGGCTTTTACGGCGGCGAGGCGCGTATTGATACGGTATTGCGGGTCGATGGCGCGCTTCTCGATTTTCGCACCCGACAGCAGATCAGCGAGTGCCGCTTGGGTGAATTGCTTAGTGATCTTGAACTGACCGGAGTGTTTGAGGCGCGCGGCAGCCTCTTAGCGAATCTGGCTTTTTCAGGCGTGGATAAGGCCAGTCGAATTCAATCTGCGCGGGGTGTGATTGAGTTCGCTGCGGATCAAGGGCGGATCAAGGGCATTGATCTGCCGACCCTGATAAAGCAATTGGGCCGTAGTTCGGTCGAGATCGCCGATGATTCAATAGGCGAGAGCGCATTTACATCATTGGGGGATATTCGAGCGACTTTGCGAGTTGAGGAAGGTCTACTGATCAATGAAGACCTTGCCTTCCAGGCAGGAGGGCTAGAGGTACGTGGGCGTGGTGGATTGGCGCTTTTGAGCGAGCAGCTCGATTACCGTATCTCTTTGGCCCTTAACAACCGTGAGCTCGCGAGTGTGCTTCCGCCGCCATTCAATAGCGGTATGATTGTATTGCCACTACGGATTAGTGGGCAGTGGCATGCGCCATCGTTGATGATAGATATGCCTCGGATGTTGCAACTGCAGTTTCAGGCAGCGATGGGAGGAGACTCTGGGCTAGAGACGCCCTCTGTGGATGCCCAAGCTGCCCGCTTAGCGAAGGACCTGGACGCGGAATTAGCCCAGGCTCTGGGTGGAAAACAAGACGCAGCAGCGGAGCAGTGAAGCTTGCGCGTTACCGGCGCTCGGCGAGCGCTACCAGCACAGTTTACACTGCACAACCTTAACAGCGTCGGTGCAACAAGCGTAGCGATATCGCTTGTTAAAACCTTTGCCCGACCAGGCATTTACTGACAGATGGAGAGATTAATGAGCGACAAGTTGAATAAGGTTAGTTCACGGATTACCCAACCCCGTTCGCAGGGCGCTTCTCAGGCCATGCTTTACGCTACCGGAATGAGTCGAGCGGACATGGATAAGCCACAAGTGGGTATCGCCAGCATGTGGTGGGAAGGCAATCCTTGCAATATGCATCTCAACGATCTTGCGGCCCGTATTGGAGAGGGAGTCAACGATGCCGGCATGATCAGCATGCGGTTTAACACGATCGGGGTGAGCGACGGAATCTCTATGGGTACCGAGGGTATGAGTTACTCGTTACAGTCACGTGATCTGATTGCAGACTCCATTGAAACAGTCATGGGTGGGCAATGGTATGACGGGCTCGTGACCGTACCCGGCTGCGACAAAAATATGCCTGGATGCCTGATTGCTATGGGCCGTGTCAACCGCCCATCACTGATGGTTTACGGTGGCACCATCAAGCCAGGCTATGCCAGCAATCAGACAGTGGATATCGTTTCCGCATTTCAGAGTTATGGCCAGTACATCGCTGAAGCCATCAGCGATGACGAGCGTCAGGAAATTGTCACGCGGGCGTGCCCAGGCGCTGGCGCCTGCGGCGGAATGTATACCGCAAATACCATGGCCAGCGCTATCGAGGCGATGGGTATGTCGTTGCCGTACAGTGCTTCGACCCCAGCCGTGCTGCCGGAAAAAATGGAAGAATGCTTTAAGGCCGGCGCAGCAGTGCGTAAATTGCTTGAGCTCGATCTACGCCCGCGCGATATTATGACCCGGGAAGCCTTCGAAAACGCGATGGTTATCGTAACGGTACTGGGTGGATCAACCAATGCCGTATTGCATCTGATCGCTATGGCCCGAGCAGTCGATGTTCCGTTGGGTATCGATGATTTTCAGAATGTCAGTGATCGCGTGCCCTTCCTTGCAGATCTCAAACCCAGTGGCCAGTATGTAATGGAAGACCTGCATAACGTCGGCGGTATCCCTGCTGTGATGCGTTATCTACTTGCGCAGGGGCTTCTTAATGGTGACGGTATGACTGTGACCGGCCAGACAATTACGCAAAACCTTGAGCAACTGGCAGATCTGGAAGAAGGGCAGAAAGTGTTTCATTTTCTGGATAACCCAATCAAGGAGACAGGGCACATCCGTATCCTCAAGGGTAATCTCGCACCCGGGGGGTCGGTAGCCAAGATTACCGGCAAAGAAGGGCGCCAGTTCAGCGGACCTGCTCGTGTTTTTGATGGCGAAGAGGCAATGCTGGGCGCCTTGGAAGAAGGTCAAATCAAAAAGGGCGATGTAATCGTAATTCGGTACGAAGGCCCCAAAGGCGGCCCAGGCATGCCCGAGATGCTGACTCCAACCTCGGCCATTATGGGTGCGGGGTTGGGCTTAGATGTGGCACTGATTACGGACGGACGTTTCTCGGGCGGCTCACATGGTTTTATCATAGGCCACGTTGTGCCTGAGGCCCAGGAGGGAGGGCCGATTGGGTTAATCAGAGATGGTGACATCATCTGCCTGGACGCGGACGCCAACACGATCGATGTGACCCTTTCCGATGCCGAACTTGCTGAGCGAAAGGCAAACTGGAGCATGCCGGCGTACAAAACCACACGGGGCACGCTTCATAAGTACATCAAAAACGTCAAGACCGCGAGCGAGGGCTGTGTGACAGACGAGTAGAGCGCCTCGGACGCAGGCGTTAAGTTTTGCTAAAAGCGTATCCGATCGGGTCAGGGCGCTGGTAAGTCGTCGATGGGAGCATCAAATATAAGAGCGATCTAATATTTGAGCGCATTGCCAATGAAACGCGATACTGACGGGGTCTGCCCCGGCCGTGCCAGGGTCAATCGAGCGCCTGCTAACGCGAACTTTCAGCGTGGTAGCGAAGATCAGTTCAAGCTAATGCGCAATGCCGCGCTAGTTGCCAGCGGTGCTAACGAAAGTGCCAGGACTGCCATCGCGCCAAGAGCGTAAAAGTGTCCAGCCGTAGGCAGTCCAGCCTCAGCAGCCAGAACCACGCTGGAGCCGAAGATCAACACCGGGACATAAAGTGGCAGGACCAACAGAGTCAAAAGCAGGCCGCCACGTTTCACCCCGACGGTCAACGCCATCCCGACTGCACCAATCAGGCTAAGTGTGGGTGTACCCAGCGCCAGTGCGGCCAGTAGCGTTAGTTGCCCGGTAACGCTCATATTGAGAAGTATTCCGAGCAACGGCGCCGCTATAAGAAGAGGTAAGCCGGTGGCACACCAATGGACAAAAACCTTACTCAATACCAGTGCCGAGAGGGGGTGAAGCCCAAGCGCCATCTGTTCTAGCGTGCCATCTTCAAAGTCGGAACGAAAAAGGCCCTCAAGCGCTAACAGGGTCGCCAGCAGCGCCGCTACCCAGACGATTCCCGAGCCGATAAGGGCCAGTTGCGCGGGATCCGATCCCACGCCAAAGGGAAATAGTGTAACCACGATGATGAAAAACAGCACCGGGTTGGCAATTTCAAAGGGATGTCGAACAACCAGTCGGATATCCCGACGGACCAGGGCGACCAGAGCATTACCAAGCGTGGGCGCCATCATGAACTCAATTCGATGGTTGTGATCGGGTATTGTGCGACCTGAATGGCTTGGTGGCTGGTAAAAATCACCATTCCGCCGGTATCGAGGTGAGTACCGAGCAGGGCTTCGATGTCACTGACTCCTTGCGAGTCGATCGCAGAGCATGGCTCATCGAGAATCCACAAAAGCGCTCTGGCAAGGTGTAGTCGGGCAATAGCGACGCGTCGAAGCTGCCCAGCCGATAGATGACGACATAAAAGATTAGCCGACGCATCCAGTCCTACGCGTTCGAGCACCACATCAATGTCCACATGTTTTTGGACCGGCTGCAAAGAAAGCGCAAACAACAGGTTCTCTCGTGCGGTCAGGTCGAGTTTTAATCCAGGGGCATGGCCTACGTACGCCAATTGCGCATGGTAGCGGGCGCGATCCTGGTCGATAGGTGCTCCGCCCCACAGTACCTCACCGTGCTCCGGCAGGCTAAGGCCGCATAGGATACGCAACAGGCTGGTTTTGCCTGCGCCGTTAGTACCACGCACTTGGCGGATCTCACCAGGGCGGATCTGGAAGCTGATATCCTCGAATAGCAGCCGAGTACCCCGCACGCAACCCAGAGAACGGGCCTCAAGCATGTCCAATTGAATTAAGCCCCATTCGTGGTATTGGTCTTTCGGTATCGATCAGTCATGGTGTGAGATGCGGGTTCACGGACAGATTATGGGGCCAATCCCTTGCGCATGCTCCAGCCCGGATTAGAATTGGTGCCGTCCACCGATCTATACTTGAATTGTAGCTACGCTCGCAAAGTGAAGCACAGACATTATCCGACGACTTAAATCTGTTGACCTTAGAAAGTGAGAAGGACCTCATAGCCATCTCAGTTTCTCACAAGGTGGTTATCTTTATGACGTATTTGGGCTATCAATATTCCACAAGCGAGGCGATGATTTGATTAAAACAGTCTATCAATGTCCAGCGAATATCCCGCTACAATGCCTCCGCCTGCCCGATCAGGACTAGAAAATTTATGAAAAAACCCAACACCAAGCGTAATCGACTTCCTGGGCGTGCTAAGGGCCGCGCTGTCGATCCTATTGCACGAGATGAAGTGCTTGAGGCAATCGACGGCATTAGTCGAACAGCGGATCAACTGATCGAATGCCTGCACCGATTACAAGATGCTCATGGCTATTTGTCATCGCAGCATCTGGTGGCGTTGGCAGATGTGCTAAGGCTCGCGCCGACTGAAGTGTATGAAGTAGCCACTTTTTACCATCACTTTGATGTGGTTCGTGAAGGCGAAACCCCACCACCCCCATTGACGGTTCGAGTGTGTAACTCGGTAACCTGTGAGATGTTTGGCGCCACCCAATTGCTGGGCGCACTGCAAAAGGGGTTGGGAGACGGCGTTCGGATCCAGGCAGTGCCTTGTGTTGGGCGTTGCGATCAGGCGCCTATTGCCGTGGTCGGCAAGCGCGCAGTCACTCACGCTACTCCGCAAAACGTCGCCGAATGTCTAGATGCGAACCTGACAGGGCCGGGTACACCCGATGACTGGATTCGTTTTGATGCCTATTGTGCCGATGGGGGCTATGCTTTGGCGCGTCGTTGTAACGACGATAATCAACTTGGCGAGGTAATCATTAAAGAACTCGAGTCTTCCGGGCTTCGAGGCCTTGGCGGCGCTGGGTTTCCGGCTGGGCGTAAGTGGCGCATCCTCAAAGAGCAAGATGCACCGAGACTGATGGCGGTCAATATCGATGAGGGCGAACCGGGCACTTTTAAAGACCGCTATTATCTGGAGCGTGATCCGCACCGTTTTCTCGAAGGCGTGCTGATAGCCGCACAGGTGATTGGCATTGATGCGTGCTACCTCTATGTTCGAGACGAATATCCTGGTGTGATCGAGATTCTCCAGAGTGCGATTAAGGAACTTCAGGACGGTTTCGATCGATCGCTTCCCGAATTGTTTGTGCGCCGTGGTGCCGGGGCCTATATCTGCGGTGAAGAGTCGGCGATGATCGAGTCGATTGAGGGTAAACGCGGTATGCCGCGGTTACGCCCGCCCTATGTGGCCGAGGTTGGCCTGTTTGGTCGTCCCACGCTGGAGCATAACTGCGAGACACTTTATTGGGTTCGAGAAATCGTCGAGCGAGGCGCTAAGTGGTTTAGTGGAGAAGGCCGTCGTGGGCGCCAGGGGCTTCGCTCATTTTCGGTCAGCGGTCGGATAAACAAACCCGGTGTACACCTTGCGCCGGCTGGCATTAGCGTGCGCGAACTGATCGATGAATACTGCGACGGAATGCCCGAAGGGCATAGCCTCTATGCGTATTTTCCAGGCGGGGCCTCAGGCGGTATCCTGCCCGCCACTCTGGCTGACGAGCCATTAGATTTTGATACTCTACAGGCGCATGGCTGTTTCATCGGTTCGGCCGCTGTGATCATTCTTTCCGATCACGATCGAGTAAGAGATGCTGCGCGCAACACGATCCAGTTTTTCGCCCATGAATCCTGCGGCCAGTGTACGCCATGTCGAGTGGGTTGCAGCCGGGCGGCACAGCTAATGGAAAGCTCCAGTTGGGATGCTCCTTTGCTTGAAGAACTTGCCACGGTGATGGAAGATGCCTCGATCTGCGGGCTGGGTCAGGCCGCACCAAACCCCATACGTTGTACGATCCGCTACTTTCCCAAGGAGGTTGGCTGTCAATGAACCTTTCCGATTCCAGTGTCGACGCCACCGTTAGTTTCTCCTTAAATGGCCGCGAGGTCAGTGCAGGCCCGGGCGAGAGTATCTTGCAGGTCGCACGGCGCGAAGAGATAGAGATTCCCCATCTGTGCTACGCAGATGGCCTTGCCGCCGCCGGCAACTGTCGCTCTTGTATGGTAGAGATCGAGGGTGAGCGGGTGTTGGCACCTTCGTGTTGTCGGACACCGGTCGATGGAATGCGCGTTGTCAGTAACAGTGCCCGCGCTAAAAATTCTCAGTCGTTGATACTTGAGTTGCTGCGTGGTGAGGTTGGCGAATCCAGCCACACCCAGGCATCTGAACTTGATGAGTGGTGTAACAAACTCGACGTGCGTGCAAGCCGTTTTGGCGGCCGAACTCAACCCAGTGCGGATATTTCCCATCCGGCGATCGCAGTTAAGCTGGAGAGTTGCATTCAGTGTACTCGTTGCGTCAGAGCCTGCCGCGATGAGCAAATGAACGACGTGATCGGGCTGGCCTTTCGTGGCGCTCATGCGCAGATCGTCTTCGATCTGGGCGATGCTCTTGGCCAGAGCTCATGCGTGGGTTGCGGCGAATGTGTACAGGCCTGTCCTACAGGCGCGTTGATGCCGGCCAACGACGTGGGTCTGGAAAAGATAGACAAGACGGTTGATTCGGTTTGCCCGTACTGCGGTGTCGGATGTCTTTTGACTTATCATATAAAAGATAACCAGATTCAGTATGTGACCGGTCGTGATGGACCCGCTAATAAAAGCCGACTTTGTGTAAAAGGGCGATATGGTTTTGACTACGTCAGCCATGCCGAGCGCTTGACGATCCCCTGGGTTCGAAAAGAAGGAATCCCCAAGGGGTTAAACGAACATTTCGATCCGGCAGATCCGGCAAAAATGTTTCGCCCGGCTTCATGGGAAGAGGCGCTGGACATTGCCGCCAATGGACTAAAGCATATTCGGGATGCGTATGGGCCTAACGCATTGGCCGGATTCGGATCGGCCAAAGGAAGTAACGAAGAAGCCTATCTGTTTCAGAAACTGGTGCGCACAGGCTTTGGCACGAACAACGTCGATCACTGTACCCGGCTTTGCCATGCTTCATCGGTGGTAGCTCTGCTTGAAGGCATCGGCTCGGGCGCGGTCTCCAATCAGGTGGAAGACGCGGCCTTGGCTGAAGTCATCGTAGTAATCGGTGCCAACCCCACCAGTAATCATCCGGTCGCCGCAACCTTTATCAAAAACGCGGCGCGACGCGGTGCGACACTGATCGTGATGGATCCCCGGCGTAACGATCTCGCACGCCACGCAGATCATTTTTTGCAGTTTCGTGTAGATACTGATGTCGCATTATTGAACGCGATGATTCACACCATCATTGATGAAGACCTTGTCGATTCGGATTTCATTGCATCGCGTACTCATAACTTCGAGGCGCTAAGTGAGAACGTCAAACATTTCAGTCCCGAGGAGATGGCCCCGATCTGCGGTATCGATGCCGATGTGATCCGCAAGACGGCGCGAGCCTATGCGACCTCACAAGGGTCGATTATTTTCTGGGGCATGGGTATTTCTCAGCACGTACACGGCACTGATAACGCGCGTTGTTTGATCGCACTTTCATTGATGACTGGCAATATCGGCCGTCCCGGTACGGGACTGCATCCTTTGCGGGGTCAAAATAATGTACAGGGTGCTTCGGATGCCGGATTAATACCAATGATGTTTCCAGATTACCGCCGGGTCGATGATAACGATGCCAGTGAATTCTTCAGCCAATACTGGAACGCGTCTCTTGACAATATCCCAGGCCTTACGGTGGTCGAGATTATGGATGCGGCCTATGAGGGACGTATTAAGGGTATGTATGTCATGGGAGAAAATCCTGCGATGTCGGACCCAGACCTTAATCATGCACGTGGTGGCCTCGCGGCACTGGATCACTTGGTCGTGCAGGATATCTTCTTGACCGAAACGGCTGCGTATGCCGATGTGGTATTGCCGGCTTCAGCTTTTCCCGAGAAAACCGGTACATTTTCCAATACCGACCGTCGTGTCCAAATGGGCCGCCAAGCGCTGGGCATGCCCGGCGAGGCGCGCCATGATATCTGGATCATCCAGCAATTGGCTGCGCGACTTGGCCTGGTCTGGCAATATGATGATGTCAGTGAAGTGTTTGAAGAGATGCGTGGGGCGATGCCGAGCATTGCCGGGATGACCTGGCAGCGTTTAGAGCAAGAACACAGTATCACCTACCCTTGTGTTGATGATCAGGATTTGGGTCAGGGCGTAGTATTTCAGGAGAAGTTTCCAACGGCGGATGGCCGAGGACGCTTTGTGCCTGCCAAGCCTGAGAGCGCCGATGAAATGCCAGATGAGGAGTTCCCCTTTGTATTGATCACTGGGCGTCAGCTTGAGCACTGGCATACCGGATCTATGACCCGGCGTGCCAAAGTGCTCGACGCCATTGAGCCCGAGGCGGTGGTTAGTGCGCACCCCGAAGATCTTGAACGTCTGAAGATCAGTGAAGGCAGTTCGCTCCGGGTCGCATCACGACGCGGTGAACTGGTGGCACTCGCACGCGCTGATAGTGGGCTCCAGCCCGGCGAGATCTTTATACCATTTTGCTATCACGAAGCGGCAGCAAATCTGCTTACCAACGCCGCTTTGGATCCGTTCGGCAAGATTGCCGAAGTTAAGTACTGTGCAGTGAAAGTTAACCCGGCCTGAACAATAAGGAGAAACCATGGCGACACGGATTGATGGCAAGGCATTTGCTGCTGGCTTGCGGGAAAAAGTTTCCGAGGCGGTAAGCACGCTCACCAGAGAATATGATTTGGTGCCGGGCCTGGCAGTCGTGCTGGTAGGGGAAGACCCGGCCAGTGAGGTTTATGTTCGCAATAAGGGTAAGCAGACACTGGAAGTCGGCATGAACTCTTACGAGCACAAACTGCCGGACACGGCCAGCCAATCAGAATTACTTGCAGTCATCGAACAGTTAAATAACGACTCCAAGGTTCACGGGATACTGGTGCAATTGCCACTACCGGATCAGATCGATTCACAGGCGGTCATCAATGCCATCGATCCAGACAAGGACGTCGATGGTTTTCATCTGGTTAATGTGGGGCGACTGGCAACGGGCGCGCCCGGCCTGGTGCCCTGTACCCCGTTAGGGTGCATGATGTTGCTCAAGGATCAACTGGGTGATTTATCCGGTAAAAATGCGGTGGTGGTGGGGCGCTCAAATATCGTGGGCAAGCCGATGGGATCGTTGCTGCTGGCACAAAGCTGCACGGTGACGATTGCGCATTCGCGAACGCAGGATTTAGCGGGCGTTTGTCGTGAAGCGGATATTCTGGTGGCGGCCGTGGGTCGCCCGCAGATGATACCGGGCGACTGGATTAAACCCGGCGCAGTGGTGATCGATGTCGGCATCAATCGGATTGAAGGTAAAGAGGGTAAGACCCGTCTTGTCGGTGATGTGGATTTTGATTCGGCATCAGCGATCGCCGGAGCGATTACGCCGGTACCCGGCGGAGTAGGGCCTATGACGATCGCCTGTCTTTTGCGTAATACAGTGCAGGCGGCTTGTGCTGCCAATGACCTCCCTTTTAATCTTGACTAGCTTTTAGTTGTTGGCCCATGACAAGCGGGAAAACTCGACGGTGATCGACTTTTGTCGGTGCTTAGCGAAAATCCCGACTTTGCGTGGTAAGGCTTCCCAGCAGTGCCGTGTAATCGCTCAGCCTGCCGGCAATGATATGGATCACATCGCCGTGGCGTTGAATTTTTCCGTGAACACCAAGTAGTCGCGCCCCGACCAGCACCTGATGCTGGTTTTCAGCCAGGCGCTGCCATATCACCAGGTTGGTGTTGCCGGTCTCATCTTCAAGCGTTACAAAGGTGACATTGTTAGCGCTGGCTGGCCGTTGTCGAGTGGTAACGATTCCCGCCGTATGCACATAGTGACCATCTTTTTTCTGTGCAATACCATCGCTGGTAATGACGCCAAGCGTTCGTAGTTGGTTACGCAGTAGAGCTAATGGGTGGGGGCCCAGGGTTAGGCCGGTGCTGGCGTAATCAGCGCAGGCTTCTTCACCTGTGTGTGGTGTATTCAGTAATGGCGTGGCTTCACGGATATGAGGTTGGGGAAATACCGGGGAGGGTTTCTCAATACCGCTAACCAGCCATCCAGCTTGACGGCGGTGATGCCCCACCAGAGTTGATAAGGCATTGGCGCTAGCCAGCGCGCGTAGGTCACCGCGCTCCAATGAGGCGCGATGGGCAAGATCATCGGCGCTGGTAAAGACTCGATGCTGTCGCGCATCGAGTAATCGCTTGGCGCCGGTATAGCTAAGATGCTTGACCATTCTTAACCCCAGGCGCAATACAAGATCTGCCCCCTCTGATTCCAATGTGCAATCCCAGGCGCTCTTCATAACGTCAATAGGACGTACGGCAACGCCATGCCGACGTACGTCCTGCACTAATTGTGAGGGCGTATAGAAGCCCATCGGCTGACTGTTCAGCAAAGCGCAGGTAAATGCAGCTGGTTGGTGACACTTAAGCCAGGCCGAAACATATACCAATAATGCAAAACTGGCCGCATGCGACTCGGGAAAACCGTATTCACCAAAACCCAGGATTTGCTGATAGATGCGCCGTGCAAAAGCCTCACTGTAACCACGTTCACGCATACCCTCAATTAATCGGGTTTCATAATGCCCAAGCCCACCGTGGCGTTTCCAGGCAGCCATCGCACGTCGCAGGCCATCGGCCTCTCCCGGGGTAAAGCCTGCAGCGACCATCGCCAGTTTGATGACCTGTTCCTGGAAGATAGGCACTCCCAGCGTGCGCTCGAGCACCTCACGGACCGCTTCGCTGGGGTAAGTAACCTCCTCTTCACCGTTACGCCGCCGCAGGTAGGGATGCACCATGTCGCCCTGGATAGGACCCGGCCGGACGATGGCAACCTCGATGACCAGATCATAAAAACAGCGTGGCCGTAAGCGCGGCAGCATAGCCATTTGTGCGCGAGATTCGATCTGAAAAACACCTACGGTGTCGGCACGGCTGATCATTCGGTATACCGCGTGGTCTTCCTGGGGTAGCGTAGCCATGGACAGCGTTTTGCCGCGATGCTGCTTGAGCAAATCAAATGCTTTATGAATCGCGCTCAGCATGCCCAGCGCCAGGCAGTCCACTTTGAGTAGACCCAACGCATCGATATCGTCTTTATCCCATTGGATTACTGTCCGATCTGCCATGGCTGCGTTTTCGATAGGCACCAGGTCACACAATGGCTCATGAGAAATAACAAAGCCTCCAGAGTGCTGCGACAAGTGGCGCGGAAAGCCAACCAGCTCCTGGACCAATGCCAGCAGCTTTCGCAGGACCGGGCCCTTAGGGTCCAGACCGATTTCACACACACGCTGGGGTACAACTTTCCCGTTTTGCCACCAGGCAAGATTACCAGCCAGGCGATCAAGCTGGTCTTTGGATAGATTCAGGGCGCGCCCGATATCCCGCACTGCACTGCGTGGGCGATAGGTGATGACTGCGCCGGTTAAAGCGGCCCGCTTACGCCCGTAACGCCGGTAAACGTACTGCATCACCTCTTCACGGCGTTCATGTTCAAAATCGACATCAATGTCCGGCGGTTCATTACGCTCACGAGAGATAAACCGTTCGAACAGAATCTCCATATGGGCCGGGTCCACTTCGGTGATGCCAAGCGCAAAGCACACTGCTGAGTTGGCTGCCGAGCCCCGGCCCTGGCAGAGAATACCCTGTGAGCGGGCAAAACGAACGATGTCGTAGACGGTTAGAAAGTAACTTTCGTAATCGAGCTCCTTAATCAAAGTCAGTTCGTGTTCAATCTGTTGAACCACTTTGAGCGATGGGCCATCAGGCCAACGTGTGGTCATGCCTGCTTTGGTTAACTGGCGCAGGTACTGTGTTGGCGTGAGATCGGCAGGTATGAACTTGCGTGGATAGGTGTAGTTCAGCTCATTCAATGAAAAATCACAGCGGTGGGCTATTTTTACGCTCTCATCGAGCAAAGTGCGAGGATAGATGCACTCGAGAACAGCTGAGGTTCGCAGATGGCGCTCGGCGTTGGGTGCAAGGTCATACTTGATTTCAGTCACCGATTGTCTGCGCCGGACCGCGGTTAAAGTGTCCTGTAGCGCCTGGCGTGAGCGTACGTGCATGTGTACGTTGCCAGTGGCAACCAGGGGTACGCCTGTTTTTTGTGACAAAACCTGCAGCGCTTTTTGGTGTGCCTGATCACCTCCGTTACTGGATTGCTCGAGTGCCAGCCAGGTTCGCCCAGGCATTAATGATTGGATATGCCTGGCGTGATAAGACAGAGCCCTGTAGCGTTCCGTAAGAGTGCTGGCTGGCGCTGGGGTCGGGTCACACGGCAGCAGGGCGAGGCAGTTCTGCAGGCGCTTGGTGCAAAGGTCGTCAATGTTCAGGGAGTACGAGCCCTTGCCTGCACGCTGGCGCGCCCGGGTAATTAACCGGGTCAGGTGGCGATAACCTTCTCGATTGGTTACTAACAGAACCAGACTATTGCCGTTTTCCAGCGTGAATTCGCTGCCAATGATGAGCTGTAAGCCCAACTCCTGTGCCGCGACATGCGCCCGCACTGTGCCGGCAATACTGCATTCATCCGTCAGTGCCAGGGCCCGATAACCAAGCTTAGAAGCTCGGTGGACCAGTTCAACAGGGTGTGAGGCGCCGCGTAGAAAGCTGAAATTTGACAGGCAGTGCAGTTCGGCATAGCCGGACACAGTGTTTTCTCTAGTTACTGTATATTTATACAGTATATAAGAATTCTACCAGTAGCGCTAAGTTACGCCAGCGTCATAGGTGATCAGCGTCGCGCGGTTGCGATAAAACCCACTGCGAGTAAAGATAAGCCTCCAGCAAGCCCAAAGCTGGCCACCAGGCTGAAATCCCCGACCAGGCCTGCAAGCACTGCGCCCAGGGCGCCAACGCCGTCGAGCACCACAAAGACAAAGCCCAATGCAGTGGCCTCATGTTTACTGGCGTGATCAACCGCCATTGCCAGGACTCCTGATCGAATGGTGACCAGCACAGCCATTGCCATCGTCAGCAGACTGATGATCAGCACAGGGGCATCAAACAGGACTACAGCGCCGGCCAAGCCAGCAGCCACCACCGAACCGACAGCAAAGATTCCAAAGCGTCCCCGCCGATCCGATAGCCGCCCGACAATTGGCTGACCAATAGAGCCCACAAGCATGGCGGCCGCGAAGGCCATGCCGGTTTGCGCTGAGTTGAATCCCAACTCGCGCTGCATAAAGAGTGGTGACATGGTCATCAAGGCAATGAGAGCCATGTTGTAGGTGGCGATTCCAGCGATCAGAAACAAGCCGGTCCGGCTGCGCCACTGAGTAATGAAAGCGCCAAGATCGGCTCGTGATATGACGGTACTGGCATGTCGACTCGGAATCCGGTGCGCAATAAACAAAAAGGCAATTCCCATTAAGGTAGCGGGTATCACTGAGAACTGAAGTACCACGCGCCAATCCAGAAAAGCCAGCAGAAAACCGACCAGCAGCGGCGAGAGCACTTCGGCCAGTGTTCCTCCAACGGCATGCACTCCTAATGCCTGACCACGCTGTTTGGGCATCTGTCTTACCAGTATTCCGGTGGCAATCGGATGCCAGGCGGCATCACCCATACCGCCGATAGCCAGCAGGATCGCCAACGACCAGAAGCTTGGGGCCGTTGACGCCAGTAGATAGCCCAGCGCTACCCACCAGAATGTACAGAGCAGCAATCGCCCCTGCAAACGTGTGCGGTCTGCCAGCACACCGGCCGGAAAATAGGCAAGCGAAGCACCAATCGAATGAATGGCAAGTAGCAGTCCGACCTCGGAGGGTTTTAGGTCAAAGGCCAGGCCGATAGCAGGCGCCAGCAGCCAGATTGCTGCAGGTAGCCAGTCGTTAGACAGGTGGCCAAACACGAAGATGCCTTGCAGTGCTGCCAGGCCCAGGGGTTTTTCGGTTTTATGTTTTTGTGTTGCCAATGGGCTTTAGGTGAAAGGTTGTGTCAGAATCGCATTTACGCCACGAACCAGGAGAGGGTGTCAGAGTCCGTCATGGATGCACCTGTACGCCAGAAAGTTGATCTACCCGTTTACCCCTCGCCTGAGGCGGTTGTTGCAGATCTTGATCCGAGCTACCCAATTTTTTGTGTGCGCCCCCATAAGATTCATTCAGTGGCCCGGCGTTTTGTCGAGGGCTTTCCCGGGGACGTTTTATACGCGGTGAAGTGTAACCCTGAACCGCATATGCTGGACGCGCTTTTCGCAGCCGGTGTGCAACATTTTGATACCGCCTCTTTGGCTGAGGTGGCGCGTGTATCGGAGCAGTTACCCGGCGCCACTAGCTACTTCATGCACCCAATCAAGAGTCGGGCGGCTATTCTTTCGGCCCATAGGGTGTATGGCGTAGACCATTTTGTAGTTGATCACCCGGCAGAGCTTGAAAAGATTGCCCAGATTATCCCGCCAGGACCTGACACAGTCATCGTGGTGCGCCTTGAGATTCATTACGAGGGCGCAGTGTACGAATTATCCAGCAAATTCGGTGCGCCGGTGCCCGAGGCGGCGGCGCTGGCGCGTGACGCCTTGGCCCGTGGTTACCGTTATGGTTTGTCGTTTCATGTCGGCTCGCAGTGTCTGGAAGCTGAGGGTTTTGAAATGGGTCTGGACCTTGTTGGCCAGGTGATTACACAGGTTGGCGAGGGGCCAGTTTGCGTGGATGTGGGTGGTGGATTCCCAGGTCATTATCTCAACTCCCAAGGCGCGGAATTGGACGATTATTTTGTTGCGATTCGCAAGGGTTTAGCGACGCTGGCGTTGCCTGAAGAGTGCCGGGTTTTGTGCGAGCCCGGGCGCGGGCTTTGTGTTGATGGAGAATCTCTTATTACCCAGATTCATCTGCGCAAGGATGATGCGCTGTATCTCAATGATGGCATGTACGGAAGCTTTATCGAGGAGAAACTCGGCCTTCAGTTGCCCGCGCGAATGGTCGGTTCGAGACCATTCGCTTCCCAGACAAAAGAGTACACGCTGTACGGACCGACATGTGATTCACTGGATATTTTTCCTCGCCCGATCAGCTTGCCGGTCGATGTTGCCGAGGGGGATTGGATCGAGTTCGACCGTATCGGCGCTTACGGCACTGCCTGTCGAACACAATTCAACGGTTTTTACGCTGATACCTTTATTAAGGTTGAGAGTGACTTCGGCGACTAAGCCGGGGGTATTTTTGCAGCGGCACGGTTTTTCGGGTTTCGAGTTTCGAGTTTCGAGTTTCGAGTTTGCTATGAGTTGGCTGGAATGGTGGGGCTTAACTAAAAGGGGTTATACGGTGGACCAAACCAGTAAAAAAACAGCACTCAGAAAGATTCCATATGATCTATATATTTTGACGGCCCAAAGCGAGGATCAGAATATTTCGGCTGCGATGGTCAAATGGGTGACTCAGGCGTCGTTTACGCCACCGCTGGTGGCTGTTGGTGTGAAAGTCGACTCGCAAGTTCATGGGATCATCAAAAGCTCCCAAACTTTTGCTTTGAACATACTGGGCAAAGGCCAGCTCGATTTAGCATTTACTTTCTTTAGGTCTGCGCAAAGGAAGGGACAGTGGGTTGTGGACAGCCTTTTTGGTCTGGCTTTACTGGCGTGCCAATTCTTGAAAAACCCCCGGCATTTGTCGAGTGTCATCTGATAGATTCGACAAAAGCTGGCCATCACTTGGTTTTTGTGGACGAGGTGGTGGTGGACGCCCGGGTCAGTCAGGAGCCTGAAGGTCGTGCGGATGAGGCGACGTTCTGGCTAAAAGAGTTGTGTGAAAAAGCGTTTTATGGTGGATAAGAGGAGCTCAAATATGAGTCATGCTATTAAGATTTACCAGACCGGCGGCCCGGATGAGATGCGCTGGGAGCCAGTGGAGATTGGTGACCCGGGCCCCGGGGAGATTCGACTGCGTCACAGTGCCGTTGGGCTGAACTTTATTGATGTTTATTTCCGTTCGGGCGCTTATCCATCGCCACAGTTACCGTTTACCCCCGGTCTTGAAGGGGCGGGCACAGTAGAGGCGATTGGTGAAGGGGTACAGGGTTTTGCCGAAGGAGATCGGGTGGCCTATGCAGCGCACCCCTTGGGCGCCTATGCTGAGGTACGACTCATACCCGCAGAAAAATTGGTGCACTTGCCCCCGGACATTAAAGAGTCCACCGCCGCTGCAATGATGCTAAAGGGCATGACGGTGCAATATCTACTAAGAAGTACTGTAGCGCTTAAACCCAAAGATACTATCCTCTTTCAGGCTGCAGCTGGAGGGGTTGGCCTGATTGCCTGCCAGTGGGCACGACACCTGGGTGTCACCATCATCGGTACGGTTGGGTCAGACGAGAAAGCGGAACTGGCCACGGCTCACGGCTGTACCCATACTATTGTTTATACCCGTGAGAATTTTGTAGATCGAGTGCGCGAGCTGACCGATGGCGTCGGCGTGGATGTTGTATACGACTCGGTGGGTCAGCATACCTTTAAAGGCAGTCTGGATTGCCTTAAGCGGCGCGGGACTCTGGCACTTTTTGGTCAAAGTTCGGGCAAAGTACCCTCTTTTGATCCCTCCGTCCTCGCTGCAAAAGGCTCCCTTTACCTGACCCGACCGGGTTTATTCGACTACATCGCGGATCGGTCGAGCCTTGAACATTGTGCGGGCGAGTTATTTCAGGTGATGCAAAGTGGTGCAGTGCAGGCCGATATTAATCAGGAGTACGCTCTGTCAGATGCGTCGTTGGCGCACGCAGATCTTGAGGGACGGCGCACTACCGGCGCCAGCGTTTTACTGCCCTGAGGCAAATAGTATTTTGAAGGCACGCAGACACCGATGATGAATTTACAAGAAGCGACACGCGCTCTTTCGCAAGGCCAGGATCTCACCAGCGCCCAGATGGGCGATGTCATGCGCATTATTATGCAAGGGGACGCGACCCCGGCACAGATTGGCGCCGTGTTGACGGCGCTTCATATCAAGGGGGAGACGGTTGAAGAACTGACAGGTGCCGCGACAGTAATGCGAGAGTTTGCTGCAACTGTCACTTGTAAGACAGATCGGGTTGCCGACACGGTGGGTACCGGTGGCGATGGCGCTGGCCTGTTCAATATCTCAACCGCGGCAGCGTTGGTCGCTTGCGCCGCAGGGGCAACCATGGCCAAGCACGGCAACCGTGCAGCCACTGGAAATTCCGGCAGTGCTGATGTGCTTGAGGCAGCTGGGGTGAATATTGCGCTCAGCCCTGAAGCGGTCGGCAAGACCATCGACGCGGTGGGCCTAGGCTTTATGTTTGCCCCTACCCATCATGGCGCGACACGCCATGCGATCGGTCCGCGCCGTGAGATCGGTATCCGTACTTTGTTTAATCTGCTGGGTCCTTTAACCAACCCGGCTGGGGCCAGATGGCAGTTGGTGGGTGTTTTTGATCAGGCGTGGGTGCACCCGCTGGCCGAGGTGTTTGCCAACCTGGGTAGCGTGCATACGCTGGTTGTCTGCTCGGATGACGGCCTGGATGAGATAAGTATCGCCGCCGACACTAAGGTGAGCGAACTGCGTGATGGAAGCATTAAGGACTACGTGATCAAACCGGAAGAATTTGGGATTGCACGTCAATCGCTGGATGATCTGGTAGTGGCAGATTCGACCCAGAGCCTGGCTTTGATTCGCTCAGCACTTACCGGGACCGACGGCAGTGCAGCCGACATGGTAGCTCTAAATGCAGGGGCAACCATATACGCGGCTGACCTTGCCGATTCACTGCAAGATGGGGTAGAGCGTGCCCGTGAAATCCTAAAAAGCGGGGCAGGGTACGCCAAGTTAGAGGAACTCGTGGCCTACACCCAGAAGTTTTCTGTTGAGCAATAAAAGGAGACGGGCATGCAAATAATCTTTGTACAGGTCAAATGCGATCTGGGGCGCTCTTATCAGGTCGCCCAGGCGCTTGTCGATGTGGAGGGGGTGTCGGAGGTTTATTCGATCTCCGGACCTTATGATCTGCTTGCCAAGTGTTATATCAGCGATGGCGAAGACGCCGGTCATTTTGTGAATCTGCGACTTCAAACTCTGGACGGTATTCGTGACACTCAGACAATAATTGCTTTCAATGCATTCAGTTGATCGCCCAGCAGTCCAAGGATGACAACAAAAAGGTCGGCAAAGCCGGCCTTTTGTATTTTGGCAGAAGTCTTGTCACGGCGATGGCACGATTGAGCTCAGAATGAACACTCAGTCCCAGACTAACCCGGCGGCATTACCCAGGATTCATCTTGGCAACGGTCGCTCTGCAAGGGATCTTCCGCTGGCCCTCGCAGATCAACATCGAGCCCTCCCTATCGGTCGGACAGTCCGTGCAGTGCTTAATCCCCGACCGACCCGCGACTGGGATAGCCGGTTGGCCCTCGACCTTGCGATCGGCGCCGGATTCGCTTCAATAGGACCAGTTCTTTATAGAAAGGAAGTCGCGTATCTGACGCTTGAACGGTTGCACAGCCTGTCCGATACTGTCGGCTCGGGCATGAAATTACTTGTTGTGGGTTTGAACCCAAGTCCGTATTCAGCAGACACAGGCATCGGTTATGCCCGACCGGGTAACCGGTTCTGGCCGGCGGTCCTTCAAGCTGGTATCGCAAGTATTGACCGGGATCCCCGACATGCCCTGCGTCACCATGGTTTAGGTATGACAGATCTGGTCCGCCGTACCACCCGCCGTGCAGACGAGGTGAGTATTAAGGAATACCAGGCCGGTTTTGCGCGGGTCGCTCGCCTGGCGCAATGGCTGGCTCCCAGGGCAGTCTGCTTTGTCGGCTTGGGCGGTTGGCGAAAAATAGTAGATGCCAAAGCCAAGGCGGGCGTTCAAGCCAGCCAGGTCGGTTGTCGGCCGGTATACCTCATGCCTCATACCAGTGGGCTTAATGCGCACTGCCGTCTGGAGGATTTAACCCAGCATTTTGCCTGTGCAGCGTCGCTGGCGATGCGCTCGTAATCTGCACAGGACCTGCCGGCAAACCTTGTCAAAAAAAGAAAACGTGATCGGCAGCAAAGAATACAAGGCGCACCTTACGGTGACACTGCTAACGGCTGATGGAGAGCCGTTCGAGCAGGACATCACGCTTATTGTGCCAGGCGAGAGCAAAGCACAGGTTGAAGAACGTTTGCGCGGTATGCAGGCATCGGTAACATTAAAACACGTAAATATCACCTCAGTGCATCATGTCGGCCGTGGTGGCATAAAGCATGATGACTAAGGTGACCTCATCACGACTGAGCGATTGCAGTGCCGGGCTTGTGATCTTGATTAACTGAAGATGACTAGTCGTGTGGTTATGATCTTGCATAAAGGCTTGTGCTGTGTGCTTTTGTCAGTGTTATTCATGGCAGGTTGCGCCCAACCGAAATCATG
>JAPKAJ010000419.1 GCA_028825345.1 Arenicellales bacterium
ACCAGTATGACTAACCCAACCACCAAGACCCAGCCGCGTTGATTATCTGGGTGATTGAGATCTCCTTGGATTGATGGCATGGTCAATCTATCCGGATTTATTGCGCAAGGTGATGGTGGTCGTAAATACTTTCCGCAACCGCTTATCATCGGGCGCGGGTTCCTGGTCAACGAAAAAATAAGGGGATGGTTCTGTTGTGAGATTGTCGTTTAGCGATCTCGCCAGCAAGAAGATCCGCACGCTTACCACACGGTCCATGTCCAGATCATCGGCACCAAAAGATAGATAACGATTGGCTGTTCCGTCACTGTTGGTACCGTCATCGTTAGCTTCGGTGTCCTCGCCAAACAATACCTGCATATTCTCGATGCCCTCAACCAGTTCATCGCCATGGTCCTGACAGGTCTGGCCGGATGTTGGGTTTACGAGCTGGCGGAGCGAGGGTTGCGCAGGATTGGCACCCTCCGCGATGCAGAAAGTGATCTGCTGTACACGATATAGCCTCGACCCAGCGGCGTAGGCTTTGCTGAGCTCTACCGAGGTGTTGCCCTCAGTGCCATGTATCAGTGTCAGGCTGGGGGCACTGCCCCCAATCGATGTCAGCTGAAAAATATCGGCTGTTTCACAATCGCTGATGAGCAACGCCTCGCCGAGCTCAAAATTTCCGGTGCTACTGATTGGTATGGCACTGTCGGCCGATGTCATGTTGCTGCTCACAGTTGCTACACTGTTTCCAGCTCCAGAAAAGGTGATGCTGTCAGAGCTGTTGAGTCCATCGTTGTTGGTGCCGGTGATATCGTTTGATTCATAACTGATGTAGCCGGTGCTGCTCGGACTGATCCGGTTGGTCAGGTCCGCCCCGTGATAACAACCCCAGAACCCCGCCATCCGCGCATCGCGGCGGATGAATTCCAGGCCAAAGCGGCCGTTTTCCTGGATGCGGGCGAGACCTTCATTAAAGCGGTAGAGCCGACTGCTGTCGACGTAGACCTTCAGCATGGCGCCGGTCGCTAGCAGTCCGATCACAAGTGCAATCATGAGTTCGATCAGGGTAATGCCCTGCTGTGATCGAGGGTGTGGGTGATGTTGGGGCACTTGTTTGTTTAGGAGCCTCATGGCTGGAACTCGGAGACAAAGCTGTCAGGTGCGGTATCAGGATCGCGGTCGTCATTCCAGGCGACCGTGATGGTGTAGATGCCGGAGTCATTGGATTTAAGGCTGACCGTACCCGCACCTTCTGGTAACAGGCGCGCGTTGTCGGTGTTCCACTGCCAGGTATCATAGTGGGCCATCTGCTCGGGCGTACAACCACTCTCGATGCAGTCCGGATCGGTATCGCTCTCACTGAGATCGTTGTAATACCCCGCATCCAGCCCCAGACGGTTGGCCCGCATGCGGTCGGCCATGTCATAGGCCTGGCTGGTGGCATAGGAGCGGTGAAGGGCGCTGGTGTTGTACTTGAGCCCACTCGCCATCAGTGCCGCCAGCGCCAACAAGCCAAAAGAAAAAACCGCCAGGGCGATCATCACTTCAATCAGACTCAGGCCTTTCTGCCGCAGTGGAATCATGATGCTGGTTCGCATTCGCCGCTCGCAGACAAATCAGTGGCGATCAGGTTTCGGCTGCGGCCGGTCGGCAGCACTTCGATCGCACGAGCATCGCTTCCCCAACCGCGCTGGTCACACAACACGAATGTGCCCGTCTGATGTGCACGACCGTCGTAATCAAAGGACACATAGTCATGCGGGGGTGTGGTGCCGAGAATCTCCGTTGGCCTGCGTAAAGTATTGTTGCCATCGAGAGCAACATGGACCTCTAGCTGGATCTCCTCCACGTCGAGTACAGCGTCGTTATTCGTATCGACAAACACCAGCCAACCGTCTTCCCATTGGGCACCGCTGCATCCACTAGCGGTGCCGGGACACGTCACCACGCGGGTACTGCGCGTGATAGCTTCCGTGCGGGCAAATGCCAGTGACGAGGTCAGCGCAGCTGTCTGTGACCGAA
>JAPKAJ010000097.1 GCA_028825345.1 Arenicellales bacterium
GGCCTGGATGTGACGATTGCCTTTGACCGCGCCGGCATTGTCGGCGCCGATGGTCCTACCCATCAGGGTGCATTCGACCTTAGTTTCCTGCGTTGCGTTCCAGGGATGACGATATTGGCGCCAGCCGATGAAGCGGAGTGCCGGAACATGTTGTACACGGCTTTTTTGCATCCGGGTCCCACAGCGGTACGTTACCCGCGCGGATCTGGCCCAGGTGTTGCAGAAAATCAGCAGATGACCCAAGTGCCAATTGGCAAAGCCCAGTTGCGCCGTGAAGGACGGGAAGTAGCACTGCTGGCTTTTGGGTCGATGCTGGCGGCAGCCCTTGAAGCTGGAGAAAACCTTGATGCTACTGTGGTCAACATGCGTAGTGTCAAGCCACTCGACACCGAGATGATCAAACAGTTGGCCGACACACACGAGCTTCTGGTCACCGTGGAGGAGAACAGTATTCGCGGCGGAGCAGGCGCAGGTGTTGCAGAAACCCTTGCTCAATATGAACGGGCTAGCGCCCTATTGATGCTGGGTCTACCCGACAAACATATTGAGCAAGGCGACCCGGCCGAGGTGCTTGCCCAATGCGGACTCGATGCCACTGGCATCGTGAGTTCGGTACGCCATCGACTGCCCGGAAAACTTGCCGCTTCCCGCCATTCTGCTTAGACTTCCTTGCCCACAACTCAGTACCATCTTCTTTCATGTCTAAAGCCGAAATCGCGCTCACCCAGAGTACGGATGATATAGCCGACGTTCAGAATAGCCCCGATAGCCGCAACCTGACTATTGATAAGGTTGGAGTCAAGGATGTGCGTCATCCCGTGCGTATTCAGGACCGTAGCGGCAGCGAGCAACATACCGTTGCAACTTTCAATATGTATGTGGAGTTACCGCACAACTTCAAAGGAACCCATATGTCCCGGTTCGTGGAAATACTAAGTAATCACGAACGTGAAATCTCGGTGCGTTCTTTTCGCGCGATGCTACAAGAGACCCGCGAACACCTGGATGCCGGGACCGGCCATATTCAGATGACGTTCCCCTTCTTTTTAGAAAAAACAGCTCCCGTCACCGGGGTAAAGAGCTTAATGGATTACCAGGTCACTCTGATCGGTGAAATCGTAGGAAACACGGTTTCAACCGAGGTGCGGGTTGTCGTCCCCGTGACCAGTCTGTGCCCATGCTCCAAGCAAATCTCTGAATACGGCGCGCATAACCAGCGCTCTCATGTCACCGTCAGTATCAAAGCCAACGCGTTTATCTGGATAGAAGAGATCATCGATATCGTTGAGAAAGAAGCCAGCTGCGAACTCTACGGTCTGTTGAAGCGACCAGACGAAAAATATGTGACTGAGAAGGCCTACGATAACCCCAAATTCGTTGAAGATCTGGTGCGTGATGTCGCGGGTCAACTAAACCAAGATGAGCGTATCAACGGCTATGTGGTCGAAGCCGAAAACTTTGAATCTATCCACAACCATTCAGCCTACGCCCAGATCACTTTCACTCGGGATAACTAATCCGCGAGCCATCCACAGCGGCACCCTCCCCAAGCGGGATGGAAATCGGGATCGACCTAGGTGGTACCAAAACCGAGGGGGTTCTCCTCGATGCCACAGGCGCAGAATTCGCACGACAACGTCGCCCGACCCCACAACAGCAAGGCTACCAAGCGATCCTTGAGACTATCGCCTCGCTGGTGACTGACCTTGAGGCGCACAGTGAGACACGTTGCTCAGTTGGGATCGCGGCCCCGGGTGCACTGGATACTACCGGCAGGGTAAAAAACTCGAACACCCAGTGTCTCATTGGTCAACCGCTGCTCCAGGACCTTGAGACACTTCTGTCGCGGCCCGTTCGACTCGAGAATGATGCTAACTGTTTTACGCTTGCTGAAGCGCTTGATGGCGCCGGGAAAAATGCAGTCAGCGTCTTTGGGGTCATCATGGGAACAGGTGTCGGTGGAGGCATCGTGGTCAACGGAGAACTGTTGCCCGGACTGCAGCACATTGCCGGGGAATGGGGTCATAACTGTCTCGAACAAAATGGGCCTTTATGCTATTGCGGCCAACACGGCTGCATCGAAACCTTCCTTTCGGGCCCGGGCTTCAGCGCCGACTACCAGCGCCTCGGCGGCGACCCAACTCTATCACCCCAAGAGATCGTTGCCGACGCTGAGCGCCAGAATGCAATCGCACAACTCGCAGTCGAAAACCTGCTTGAACGCTTCGGCAAAGCTCTTGCCAGCGTGATCAACATATTGGACCCACATGTCGTGGTTCTCGGGGGAGGCCTTTCCAACATCGACTGTCTGTATACCGAGGGTGCTCAACGAGTTGCCGCCCACGTTTTTAATGCCTCACTAGACACTCCAATACGGCGCAATCAACATGGTGATAGCGCGGGCGTGCGTGGTGCCGCCCGCCTGTGGCATCGTTAATCGCCGCTTGGCCAGGTGTCCGATAGTCGGTATCCGGTTGGCCATGGATCATTTGGATCCAACATATGCTGATGTACGCCGGTTATCCAGGCTCTTCCAGCCAGAGACGGGACTACCGCATTGCGACCGTCGCTCATGGTAACGGTCTCGTCGATCTGGCAATTGAAACGCGAGCCGATCACTGATTCACCGATAAAGCGCTGCCCCGTCTGTAGCAGTCCACGGGCATGCAATACGGCCATCCGGGCGCTGCATCCGGTGCCACATGGCGAGCGATCCAATTTACCGGGTTGAATCACCACAGTGTGACGACCGACCAAGGCGTCGTCTTCTGAAGTTAACGGACGTGTCAGCATGCAAAAAGATAAATGCGTCCACTGTGGATTGTCCGGATGGGTAAAGCCGAGCTGTTCGTTAGCGGCGACAGTGATCTTGCGGCCACAGTCGACCAACGCAGCTGCCTCATCGGCGCTAACAGCAAACCCAAGCTCCTTCGCATCTACCAGACAATAACTATCTCCGCCATAAGCGGTATCAACCGCGAGTGAGCCAATCCCTGCTACTTCAATTACAGCCCCAAGCCGATCAACGAAAGACGGCACATTCCGGATACTCACCTGCTCGACAGCACCGTTGTGACAGGTCGCAGTGGCGCGCACTAGCCCACCAGGCGCTTCCAGATGCAGTACTGTCTCAGGTTCCGTCATAGGTAATATGCCGGTTTCCAGAAGAACGGTTGTAACGCATATCGCGTTTGATCCAGACATCGGCGGAAAGAACGAGGGCTCCATAATGATAAACGCGGCATCTGCGCGGTTATCCACCGGAGGTACCAGCAGGTTGGCATGTCGGAATACTCCACCACGAGGCTCATTCAGCAGGAAATCACGCAGTTCAGTGTCACTTTCCAACGCTCGCGAGCGTTCCCACAAATTTTCACCGGGCGGCGGCGTAACACCGCCGACAATGACATCCCCAACCTCGCCTTCCGCATGGCAACTGACCACATGAATACAACGACTACTTCTCACAGTATCTGACCTCCTTGAGTCGCGTATATCATTAATTATTCCAAGGTGTGGACATCAGCAAGGGTGGCTCCATGCCCTTTTCAATCCACCAACTGCCGTCTGGTCCTGGCCAGCGGAAAACTGCAAGATTCACTCGCCCAAAGGTGTCGAACAATACACCCTCTTCCACGAGCCGACGACGCTGCTCGGGATCGGGTGCGCCGACTGAGCGGGTACTGACCGCGCCGCGGCTGTTAACCACCCGATGCCAGGGGATGTCTGGCGCCTTCACCGCAGCCATGGCATAACCCACCTGGCGTGCGCCGCAACCGGCGAGGCGAGCAATCTGACCGTAGGTCGCTACCTGCCCAAAAGGTACCGCTTGCACCAGCGTATAGATAACTTTGTAAATTCCATCTCCCATGATAACCCTCAGGGCACCACCCGCAGGCCACCATCCTCAAACAGGATTTTAGCCAGCGTAATGACCGGCGCATCCATACTACCTAAGGCATCGCGCCCACCCTCGGCAGGTTTTTCAATAACGCAACCAATACCACACAGGCGTGCGCCGCTTTCTGAAACCAGCTTGGCCAGTGCGCTGAGGGTCGCACCAGTGGCAAGGAAATCGTCAACGATCAACACGTGGTCCTGTGAGCCCAAAAAACGGCGATCAACCATCAGATCAGAGCTTGTGCCGTGGGTCCGACTGATCGCCTCGGCAACATAGTAGGTTCCCGTCATGATACGCGACTGGCTTTTGCGCGCGTAAATCAGAAGGGCGCCAAACTGCCCGGCAACCTCCAATGCAACAGGAATACCACTGACTTCTGCGGTCAATACTCGGGTGATCTGGCCGACTCCCGCAGCGCGAAACCGCTCGCTCATCTCCTTGGCCATTCGCTGGGTCAGTGCGGGGTCGACCTGGTGATTGAGAAAACTATCGACTTTGACGATACCGCCGCCGACGTGCTCGCCTTCGTGCTCAATTTTCTGGATCAGTTCCTGCATGACACCTCCTTCAGTTGTCCTGACAATCCTAGCATGCAGGCAAACACTCGCAATCAAACTCAAAAGTCCAATACCGCAGCTGAGTTGAGTCTATTTCCTGATTCGATCTAGCGGCGAAACAATTTCATAACCTTGAGAACCAGCCTGGTTCTATTTTGCACCATAGCGTTGAAAATAAACTTGATAGTGGATTTGTCATTCAGTTTTTACGAGCACTAAAGCGACTTCAATCTGGCAGGCCGCACCCAGGAGTTATGGCACTCGAGCCGTCACAAACGTCAAAAACCCTCATTCGAGCCTTCGTGCAAGCAATCGACTAATGCCAGGCTCACACATTTGAGAATCACGTGATGCCTGGCTGAATGCTCACGCTCCGGACAGGGCCGCTTGCGTGGGCCAGCGGTGATTCTTCCTGCTCAAGGCTTCAATCCTGACTGACGGTCTCTAGAAGTTCGGCCAGTGTCATACCCAGTAGATTCAATTGCGCAGGGCTCGACAATCGATGATCGCCATCCTTGAGTAATTGCACACGTACATCGTGCGCTGCCAGGGCCTTGGACAAGCGCAATGCCGTGCGCCAGGGCACCTCAGTATCAGCAAAGCCCTGAAGTAACCTAACCGGCGCGCTGATCCTGACAGGCCAGTCCAATAGGCACTGTGTCTCGCCGTCACTGATCAGTGCCTCAGTGATCGGATACCCCTTAGGGTCATAATCACTGCTGAGATTCACGCGGCCCGTGCTCGCAAGTTCATCGCGCTGCGCATCGTCCATTTCCTGTGATAGGAGATCCCGGGTGAAATCGGGTGCTGCGGCAATACCCAGCAGGCCTTTGACCTGCTGACCCAGCGCTAAGGCCACGTGCAACATGATCCAACCACCCATACTGGAGCCAACTAAAACGCAGGGGCCTCCTGCCTGGTCACGGATGACATCCAGCGCATCGGCTGTCCAACGGCTGATAGTGCCCTGCTCAAAATGCCCCCCGGACAACCCGTGACCCGAATAATCAAAGCGTAAGAAGGCCTGGTTTTTCTTGGCACACCACTCGCTCAGGTACTGCGCCTTGGTACCGTCCATATCCGATCGAAAACCGCCAAGAAAAACCACCCGGGGCAATTGACCCGCTAAGACCCTGGCTGCCAGCGATGCCCCTTGAGTGCCGCTGACCCAGATTGTTTTCTCGCTCAAAGCTGTGCCCCCCAGTTATCGTTCAATTCATCACCCATGTGATTATCATGCTTGTCAGGGATTAGCACCTTTTTTAACTGATCAGTCAGCATGCCTTAGGGGCTTCATGGTCAAAAATGATGTAATTCAGCTGTCCTTGTCTGCTTAAATCGGCAATTTCATGTTATTGGCGCATAGTATTGCTCGCCAGTAACTGCAAATCAGACCTTTTTAGGCCTCAAAATCCTAGCGTTGGGTCAACTCAGGCAATCCGATGCCGGTCGTTGCAAACCTTAGATTGACGTTTACGTAAACGTCAATCTAAAATTAACCCACCTAAGCAGCCTTTAGCAACGGTTTCAAGCATGACGATCTCATCCCATTCCACCCTCGGACTCAATTTTGATCTGGGGGAAACAGCGCAACTACTGCGTCAGACAGTCGCCGAGTTCGCTGCCCGTGAAATCGCGCCGCGCGCGCAAGCGATAGACCGCGAAAACACTTTCCCCCCCGACCTTTGGGCTAAGTTCGGCGATCTGGGTTTACTCGGGGTTACGGTTGATCCTGAGTTCGGCGGCTCTGGAATGGGCTATCTTGAGCACACCATAGCCATGGAAGAAATCAGTCGCGCTTCGGGGGCTGTTGGTCTGTCCTATGGCGCCCACTCGAACCTGTGCGTCAACCAGATTCGCCGTAACGGGTCGCTAGACCAACAAGCGCGCTTCCTCCCTGATCTGATCAGTGGCAAATGTGTAGGCGCATTGGCCATGAGTGAGCACAGCGCAGGTTCCGACGTCGTCAGTATGCGCCTGCGGGCAGACAAGCACGACGATCATTACGTACTGAACGGCACCAAGATGTGGATCACTAACGGGCCAGATGCTGACACGCTAGTGGTATACGCCAAAACCGAACCGAAAGCAGGGGCTCACGGCATCACCGCATTCATTATAGAACGCGGTTTTGCCGGTTTTTCGACCTCTCCCAAGCTGGATAAATTAGGAATGCGTGGCTCAAACACCTGCGAGCTGGTATTTCAGGACTGTGAGGTTCCCGGGAAAAATATACTAGGACTCGAAAATGCCGGGGTAGCCGTGCTGATGAGCGGGCTGGACTATGAGCGCGTGGTTCTCTCCGGGGGGCCACTTGGCCTGATGCAAGCCTGCCTTGATATCGTTTTGCCGTACGTACACGAGCGTCATCAATTCGGCCAGCCTATTGGTACATTTCAACTGGTACAGGCCAAACTGGCGGATATGTACACTACACTCGATGCCTGTCGCGCCTACGTCTATGCAGTGGCAAGAGCATGTGACCGCAAAGAAACCACACGCAAAGATGCGGCCGGGGCAATCCTGTACAGTGCCGAGCGGGCGACTCAGATGGCCCTGGACGCGATCCAATTGCTTGGTGCTTCAGGCTATGTCAACGAGCAGGCCGCCGGCCGACTACTGCGAGATGCAAAGCTTTATGAAATTGGTGCTGGTACCAGTGAAATGCGACGGATGTTGATTGGCCGCGAACTCTTTAACGAAAGTAACTGAAGGAGGGCTCATCATGCACGATGATCCAATTGTTATTACCGGTGCTGCCCGAACCCCAATGGGCAGTTTCCAGGGCAGCCTAACAGGGCTCAAAGCCCCCGAACTAGGCGCCGCAGCTATTGCCGCAGCGATCGAACGTTCAGGTAGTGCGCCAAATTCAGTGGATGAAGTGCTGATGGGATGCGTACTGCCGGCCGGACAACGTCAGGCCCCTGCCCGCCAGGCGGCGCTCGGGGCTGGACTGCCGCTCGCCATACCATGCACCACCATCAACAAGATGTGCGGCTCAGGCATGAAAGCCGTCATGCTTGGCCACGATATCATTCGTGCCGGTTCCGGTCGCGTTACTGTAGCCGGCGGACTGGAGAGCATGAGTAATGCCCCTTACTTGCTGCCTAAAGCCCGTGCGGGTTACCGACTCGGTAATGGCGAACTGCTGGATCACATGTTTGTCGACGGACTTGAAGATGCCTACGAACCCGGCAAGCTGATGGGTCATTATGCGGAAGACTGCGCTGAGCGTTATGGCTTTAGCCGTAAAGACCAGGATGACTTTGCTATCGAGTCACTCACCCGGGCCAAGGAAGCAACAGACAGTGGCGCGTTTCGTGATGAAATCACCCCGGTTTCAATTGTTGGACGCAAAGAAACCGTGACAGTCGAATTCGATGAGCAACCGCTCAATGCCAATATCGAGAAGATTCCACATCTGAAGCCGGCCTTTCGTAAAGATGGCACCGTGACCCCTGCCAACTCGAGCTCTATCTCAGATGGCGGCGCCGCTCTAGTTATGATGCGTTTATCCGATGCCGAAAAAGGGGGCCATGTGCCGCTGGCACGAATACTCGGCCACGCCAGTTTTGCGGACAAGCCTGGCTGGTTTACCACCGCGCCTGTATTCGCCATGCGCAAACTACTCGATTCAATCGACTGGAGTGTCGATTCAGTTGACCTTTTTGAAGTCAATGAAGCTTTCGCCGTAGTGGCGATGGTAGCTATGCGTGACCTCGCCATACCGCACGAAAAACTAAACGTCCACGGTGGTGCCTGCGCGTTGGGACATCCAGTCGGCGCCTCGGGCGCTCGCATCATCGTAACCTTGCTTCACGCCATGGCGCGATACGACCTGCGCCGGGGTGTAGCTTCGCTGTGTATCGGTGGTGGCGAAGCCACCGCGATGGCTTTCGAACGTATTAGCTGATCGA